>JBGSRY010000210.1:0-3083 GCA_041737325.1 Rhodoferax sp.
TCTTTGGGGTAGAAGTACAAGATAACCACTTGACCCAGATGAGAGGTGTTGGTAACCCGAATACCCCCCGTGGCGTTGGATTCGAATTCTGGAATGGGTTTATTGACAACAATCGCCATTTTTTTGATCTCGTGTGACAGGATGCGTCGATCGCTCAAGTCGTGGACACTATCCTCTTGAAGCGCTTGTGCGCCCTCGACTGCAAGCTACGTATTTTACCCTGATTTGGCGTGCCTTTTGCCTAAGAAGCGCGTATGGGTGTGGGCTGTGTGCAAGTGTCGTGGTGCCGTGAAGCTTTCACCCCATTAAAAGTGCAACCGCGACCCGCCGGCCTTCTCCCGCCAGGACGTTGTAGGTGCGGCAAGCGGCTTGGGTGTCCATGGTTTCCAGACCAATTTGCAACTGAATCAAGGCTGTAGCAAGCCCTGGTGCGGGAAAACGCAGCCGGTTGCCGCTGCCAAAAATCACCAGTTCGGGGCGTAACTGGGCCAGTTGCTCAAAATGCGCCTGCGTCAAATCCTCAAAGCGCGCGCAATGCCATTCAAAGCGTTCGCCAGTTGATGACATGACAAAACTGGTGCTCAGGCGTTCGTTGCCCACTTCGACCCAACCAGGTCCGTACGACTTGATAAAAGGCACATGGATCACATCGGGGTGGAATTTCATGAGGGGCGATTGGTAAACCAAAGGGTCGTGAGCGGCTGAAGGGCGAAAACTTGTGGTCAAATTATAGGTTTCGCTATTTAGCAGCCACGCCCGGAGGGACTTTGAAGACCATACGCAAATCGGCCAAACTGGCCAACGTCTGTTATGACATTCGCGGCCCGATCATGGACGCGGCGCGTCAGATGGAAGAAGATGGTCACAAGATCATCAAGCTCAACATCGGCAACCTGGCGGTGTTCGGGTTCGATTCCCCCGAAGAAATCCAGCAGGACATGATCCGCAACCTGCCCAATTCGGCGGGCTATTCGGACAGCAAAGGTATTTTTGCGGCGCGCAAGGCTGTGATGCACGAGACCCAAAAGCAAGGCATCAAAGGCGTGACGCTGGACGACATTTACCTGGGCAATGGTGCCAGTGAATTGATCGTGATGGCCACCAACGCGTTGCTCGACGATGGCGATGAGATTTTGCTGCCTTCGCCAGACTACCCCCTGTGGACGGCTGCGGCCAGTTTGTCAGGCGGCACGCCGGTGCATTACCTGTGCGATGAAGCGCAAGGCTGGATGCCCGACTTGAACGACTTGCGCAGCAAGATCACACCGCGCACCAAAGGCTTGGTGGTGATCAACCCCAACAACCCCACAGGGGCGTTGTACTCAGATGCCTTGCTGAAAGAACTGGTACAGATTGCGCGTGAACACAACCTGGTGATTTTTGCGGACGAGGTTTATGACAAGGTGCTGTATGACGGTGTCACGCACACCGCCATTGGCAGCCTGAGCGACGATGTCTTGACGCTCACCTTCAACTCGCTGTCCAAAAGCTACCGCTCATGCGGCTACCGTGCGGGCTGGATGATCGTCTCTGGCGACAAAAAACCGGCCAAGGATTACATCGAAGGGCTGAACATGCTCTCCAACATGCGCTTGTGCTCCAACGTACCCGGCCAGTGGGCCATTCAGACTGCGCTGGGCGGCTACCAAAGCATCAACGACCTGGTCGGTGAGGGCGGTCGCCTGCGCCGTCAGCGCGACTTGGCGTATGAGCTGATCACCGCCATTCCGGGGGTGACCTGTGTCAAACCGCAGGCGGCGTTGTACATGTTCCCGCGCCTGGACCCGACGCTGTACCCGATCGAAGATGACCAGCAATTCTTTTTGGAACTGTTGCAGGAAACCAAGGTCATGCTGGTGCAGGGCACGGGTTTCAACTGGGCCGCGCCGGACCATTTCCGCATCGTATTTTTGCCGCATGAAGACGACCTGCGCGAAGCGATTGGCCGTGTGGCCAAATTTCTGGAAAGTTACCGCAAGCGTCACAGCAATTGAATTTGTTACATTTTTAATAGCTGCTCACGCTTATTCCATAAGGGCTAGAGGCCTGTTTACCTTATAAAAACGGATTGATTGATGAAACCTATTCAAGTGGGCCTGTTGGGCATTGGGGTGGTGGGCTCGGGCACTTTTAACGTGCTGCAGCGCAACCAGGAAGAAATCAAACGCCGCGCTGGTCGGGGCATTGAAATCACCATGGTGGCCGACCTGAACGTGGCGCGTGCGCAGGAGCTGGTCGGGCCGGGCGTGAGCGTGGTGGCTGATGCCCGCGCGGTCATTGCCAACCCCAATATTGACATCGTGATCGAGCTGATTGGCGGCTATGGCATTGCCAAAACGCTGGTGCTGGAAGCCATTGCCGCTGGCAAACACGTCGTCACCGCCAACAAGGCGTTGCTGGCCGTGCACGGCACCGAGATTTTTGCTGCCGCCTCAAGCAAAGGCGTGATGGTGGCCTTTGAAGCTGCCGTGGCCGGGGGCATTCCGATCATCAAGGCGCTGCGCGAGGGCCTCACGGCCAACCGCATCCAGTGGATTGCCGGCATCATCAACGGCACCACCAACTTCATCCTGAGCGAAATGCGCGACAAAGGCCTGGACTTTGCCGTGGTGCTCAAAGAAGCCCAACGCCTGGGTTACGCTGAGGCCGACCCCACCTTTGACATCGAGGGCATTGATGCCGCCCACAAGGCCACGCTGATGAGTGCGATTGCCTTTGGCGTGCCAGTGCAGTTTGACAAGGCCTATGTGGAAGGCATCACCAAGCTGGGCGCGGCCGACATCAAATACGCCGAGCAGTTGGGCTACCGCATCAAGCTCTTGGGGATTACAAAGCGCCGCCAAGGCGATGCGGCCAAGGGCGAGTCAGACGGTATCGAGTTGCGTGTGCACCCCTGCCTGATCCCCGCCAAACGCCTGATTGCCAATGTAGAAGGCGCCATGAACGCCGTGGTGGTGCAGGGCGATGCCGTGGGCACCACGCTGTATTACGGCAAGGGCGCGGGCGACATCAAATACGCCGAGCAGTTGGGCTACCGCATCAAGCTCTTGGGGATTACAAAGCGCCGCCAAGGCGATGCGGCC
>JBGSRY010000250.1:0-2061 GCA_041737325.1 Rhodoferax sp.
AGCCCAGCACCGGCTCGACTGGGTCAGCGGGCAACACACTCAGGTTGGAAATGCCGCCCAGGTTCAGCACCGCCACCATGGCATCCGGGCGACCCAACACACGGCGGTGAAAGGCCGGCACCAAAGGCGCACCCTGGCCACCGGCGGCCACATCACGGCTGCGCAAATCTGCCACCACGTCGATGCCACTGAGTTCTGCCAACAGAGCTGGGTTTAAGAGTTGCAGGGTGTACCCCGCACCGTCAGGCTCGTGGCAACGGCGCTGCGGTTGGTGCCGCACCGTTTGGCCGTGGGCCCCGATGGCCCGGATGTGGTTGCGCCCGACACCCAGCGCGGCGCTTTGTTGCAGCAACGCAGCCACCACTTCGGCATAACTTGCTGCCAGGGCATTAACTGCCAGCGCGGCGCGGTGCAATTCGTTGTTGCCAGGGGTGTTGAGCACCAACAACTCGGCGCGAAAAGCGGGGGTAAACGGCTGGCAGGCACTGGCCAGCACGCGCAGACCGGGGGCGGCCAAATCCACCAGTACACCATCCACGCCGTCGAGCGACGTGCCCGACATCAAACCGATGTAGTACTCAGGCATGGTGCATGCTGGTCAACTCCTGCACGCTCTGAGGCTGCGCAGAAAGACCCCGGATTTGGAACGCAGGGGGCAAGAAAAAGCTATTCAAATTGCGCAGCAGTGACACCAGTGGCTGCCTGCAACGCCACCCTGACCTGCCCCGCCGCCAGCATGAACTGCGGCATCAGGGCCGTAGCCACCGGCACGGTTTCGCTTTGCTGCGCCATCTTCATCGGGTCGTGTTGCACGCCACCCACACGCACTTCAAAGTGCAGGTGCGGCCCGGTCGCCCAACCGGTAGAACCAACCAGGCCAATGGTGTCGCCCTGGCTGACGTTTTGCCCGCGCTGAACCAGCACCCGGCTGAGATGGGCATACACCGTTTCGGTGTTGTTGCGGTGCTTGACAAAAATGACGTTGCCGTAGCCGTTTTGCCAGCCGGCAAACGACACCACGCCATCACCCACCGTGCGTGCGGGCGTGCCCGTGGTAGCGGCGAAGTCAGTACCTAGATGCGCCCGCCACTGCTTCAAGACCGGGTGAAAACGCATGGAAAACCCACTGCTGACACGGGAAAATGCCACTGGCGAACTCAGGAAAGCACGCTGCAAGCTCTTGCCATCGAGGGTGTAATAACCACCCTTGGCTGCTGGCCCGGCAAGCTGGGCTGGCGGTTGGAACCACATGGCCTGAAAAGTTTTGCCCGCGTTGACAAACTCGGCACTGAGCACACGCCCGGTGCGCAGTGGCTCGCCATCGCCTTCAAGCACTTCATAAACCAGATTGAAATGGTCGTCCTTGCGCAACGCACGGCGAAAGTCGATGTCGCCAGAGAAAATTTCTGCCATCTGCGTGGCCACCGCATCGGGCAAACCAATGGCATCGGTGGCAGCAAACAGGGACGTTTGAATCGTACCGCTGGCCAGGCGTGCCCCAGCCGTCAGCGGCGCGGTCTCCAGGCGCGACACAAAACCTTGGGCCGTGCGCTCAATCACCAGGCGTTTGAACTCACCCTCGGCATCCGTCGTCCAGCGAGCCGTGAGCTGGCTCAAGCGCTGGTCAGCCAACGCCTGCACGGTGACCTGGCGGCCAGTGCGCCCCAGCAACCCTTGCTGCACGTTACGGTCGCTGCGCAAAAAGGCAGCGGCTGCCGCGTCGTCCACACCCAGCCGTCGCAGCAGGGTATCAGCCGTGTCAGTGGCACGTGTGCTATCAGAACGGTAAAGCATCAACGCCGGGGATTCATCTGCGGCAGCGACCGGCAAGGCCAGGGCCTGCACGGATTCGGTCACCTGATGCAGCGGCAAATCTGCGGCATCAGGGGCCAGAGAGGCAATGGCATAAGCGCCACCACCGCCAGCCAGCAACACCGCAGCAAACACCGCCGTGACACGCTGGTGGTGTTGCACCAGCAGTTTGGCCGCAGAGCGCAGCACAGCGTGTCCAAGTGAAAGGAAGGAGGTCATAAAGGAGAATCCGGGTCAATGAAGTGTCTG
>JBGSRY010000289.1:0-1791 GCA_041737325.1 Rhodoferax sp.
TCGCGCATCTGGCGCAGGATGTTGTGGTCTGCTGGGTTTTGCCCGGTGAGCATGGCGTGCGAGAACGAGGCCACTTCACCCGCTTGCAGGTTACCCAGGTAGCCCATGAATTCGGGGTCGGCGGCTTGCACGGTCAGCAGGCCGTTTTGCATCACCTCCGCCCCCATCGCGCCGATGAATTCAGATTCGTCTGCATCACCGCCCATGGACATGGGGGCATCCAGGACTGAGGACGGTTCGATCGAGTCAGGTGCGACTGAGTCAAGTGCTGTGGTAGGCGTGGTCAACGCATGGGCTAAGGCACTGACTGGGCGTGTGACCAAGCCCAGTCGTTGCAAAAATTGTCGGGCCTGGGCGGCAAGGCTGCGCCCTACCGGTGCTAAACCGGTCCAGGCCGAGGGGGCATGCGCAGCGGCGGCCGGGGGCATTGGGGGGGGCGCGTGGTGTGCCATGGCCTGCGGCGGCTGCATGACATTTGGGTGTCGTGCCGCTGCCGGGGGGCGGGAGGCGGAGGGGGAAAGCGGCGCATAGCCCGAGACCCGTTCTGTGTCGCGCTTGATGCGCAGTGCAGGCTCTGGTGCGATGCCGGCTTGTTCAAGTACCCGATCCAGCTCTGCATATAACGGGGCCAGGTCCGTCACGTGTTGCGGTGTCAACGACAGCAGCAGGTCGTCGGTGGCTTGTGGGTCAAGTGCGCAACGCTCCCAGGCCAGCAGGAAAGCACGAACAAAAATTTCAGGGCGAAAGGGGTTGCGTGCCAGGCTGGGTGCATTCAAGTCCAGCAGGGCGCTTAGACGTTTGGTCAACGGTGTCAGGCTGGACTCAAAATGTGCGTTGAAGCGTTGTGTTACGCGGTCCAGCAACAAAATCCGGTCAACCTCATTCATGTCGATCAATGACAGCGACATGCCGTCCAGCGGGTGGCTCGCTGCGGTTTTTTTCGGCACCGGTACGGAGGCCGCATCGGGAAAGGCAAGCAGGGCTTCTGCGTCAATGGTCGACTGAATGGCAGCGCGAAAAGCCTGGTTGAACAGATCGGCTTTTTTATCCAGCAGCACATAGGCAGAGCGCAAATTTTGCGACTGACCCGCCGCTGGTCGGCCATCCATGAGATGCAGAACATGCTCCCGTACACGGTACAGGTTATCCGTTTCACGCTCGGCAAAAAACACCAGCGCGCGGGCGATCAGGCCACGCAAATGCCGTCGGGTTTGCACCTGCACATGGTGGGCTGAGCGAGCAGAAAAATTCATGAAACGGAAGGGTTGTTCAACGACGATGTTGTAGTCTCTTCAGGCTAGCAGCAATTCGGGGTGAACAGATGTAACAGGTGTCAGGCTTGGTATCGCTATCTGCGGCTTAAAACGTTTCCCAATCCCCATCACTGCTGCCCGTGGCTTGCGCCGTGACTTTGGGAGCTGGGGCGGCTAAAGGCATGGGTTTGGCGGCTGGTGTGGGTCTGGCTGCAGCCGGTTTGGCCGCAGCTGTCTGCCCACGTGCCGCAGCCCCTTTGGGGGTTGTGCCCAGGGCACACCGGTCATTGCCTTTGAACGGCACGGCTTTGGGCGGGTGGGCGCGCACCGCTGCCGTGGGCATGGCCGTGTGGCTGGCCTCACCCGCGCCCAGCTTGAACACCGCCACCGTTTGCACCAGGTCTTGCGCCTGGCTCTTGAGGCTGCTGGCTGCTGCTGCCATTTGCTCCACCAGCGCGGCATTCTGTTGCGTGACCTGGTCCATTTGTGTCACCGCTTCGCCAACCTGGCTGACCCCTTGGCTTTGCTCGTTGCTGGC
>JBGSRY010000297.1:0-3753 GCA_041737325.1 Rhodoferax sp.
GATCAGCGCCGCCAGCACGCCCACGCCGCAGAGCACCGGCACAGCCAGGGGCCAACCCAATACCAGCACCACCAGACAGGCCCCAGAGGCTTGCAGTTGCAGCGGCATTTTGTGCAAACTGGGCATGGCCCACAGCCACGGCAACAGGGTCAGGGTGGCCAGCAGCGGGGTCAGCCGCGTGCCTTGGGCCAGCATGCGCCAGGGGCGAAACAGCAGCGCGGCAACCAGCGCCAACGCGGTCAGGGTCAGATTGATGAACATGCTTTACAAAAACCGATCCAGAATCTTGCGGCTTTCCTTGCTCAGATGGGCTGCGTCACGAATCAGAAACTGGATGCCGTGGGAGTCGGTGACCAGCAACAGGGTGGAGCCCACGCGGCGGATGTCTTCGTCACCGCGCAGCACAAAGGTGGTGTCGCCCCGGTCGGTTTTGACGCGCCAGGTGCAGGGCGTGGAAAAGCTGGTGACGCTGTCAATGCGCTCAATGCAAGGCATGAATTCGCGCCCTTGCAGCGCTTCACGAATCAAGCTTTGGGCAGGCTCTGACACCTGGCCAAGCTGTTCTATCCAGGTCACTTCATGGCCATCGGGGCTGACCAGCGAGATGCCGTCTTCAGGCGACTGAATCGGAAACGCCCGTACCGGCAGCACACCGTTGCAGACTTGGCCGTCGGAGGTTGTCAGCACCAGCTGGCCAAACGCATTGCGTGCCAGGTTCAGGCACTGGGGGGCGGTGGGGTTCATTGGTCACCTTTGCTTTGGCTGGGGGCATCGTCCTTGGTATCGTCCAGGTCGGTGTCCATGTTGCGGGCTTGCGCCTGGTACAGGTTGAAGTACGCGCCCTGGGCGGCCATCAGGGCATCGTGCGTGCCCACTTCCACAATCTGGCCGCGGTCCATCACCACCAGCCGGTTGGCGCGGTGCAGAGTGGAGAGCCGGTGGGCAATGGCGATGGTGGTGCGGCCTTGCACCAGGTTTTCCAGGGCTTTTTGGATTTCTTTCTCGGTCTCGGAATCGACTGACGAGGTGGCCTCGTCCATGATCAAGATGCGCGGGTTGATCAGCAGCGCGCGGGCAATCGAGATGCGTTGGCGTTCACCGCCTGACAAGCCCTGGCCGCGCTCGCCCACCATCGAGTCGTAGCCCTGCGGCAGGCGCAAGATGAACTCATGCGCATGCGCGGCGCGGGCGGCGGCCATGATGTCGCTGCGGCTGGCGTGTGGCTTGCCGTAGGCGATGTTTTCGGCAATGGTGCCAAAAAACAAAAACGGCTCTTGCAGCACCAGCCCGATGTGGCGGCGGTAGTCGGCCACGGGAAAAGAGCGCACGTCCACGCCATCGACCTTGATCGAACCTTCCGACACATCGTAAAAGCGGCAGATCAGGTTCACCAGCGTGCTTTTGCCCGAGCCGCTGTGGCCTACCAGACCAATCATTTCACCGGGCTCAATGGTCAGGTTGATGCCTTTGTTGACCTCGCGGTTGCCATAGCGAAAACTCACGTCATTCAACTCAATGCGGCCGTCCACATGGTCCAGCTTGACCGGTTGTGTGGGCTCGGGCACGCTGGAGACGTGGTCCAGAATATCAAAAATGCGCTTGGCCGCCGAGGCTGACTTTTCTGTCACCGACACAATCCGGCTCATCGAATCCAGTCGGCCATAAAAGCGGCTGATGTAGGCAATGAAGGCCATCAGCACGCCCACGGTGATCTCAGACTTGGACACCAGCCAGATGCCAAAGCCCCACACCACCAGCAGACCCCATTCGGTCATCAGGGAAATGCTGGGGGCAAACAAGGACCACACTTTGTTGATCTTGTCGTTCACCGCCAGGTTGTGCTGGTTGGCCACCTTGAAGCGGTTGGATTCGCGCGCTTCTTGCGCAAACGCCTTGACCACGCGCACGCCGGGAATGGTGTCGGCCAGCACGCTGGTGACCTCGGACCAGACCCGGTCGATCTTCTCAAAGCCAGTTTGCAGCCTGAAACGCACGGCATGGATCATCCACACAATGAAGGGCAGGGGCACCAGTGTGACCAGTGCCAACAAGGGGTTGATGGACACCAGAATCACCGCCGTCATCACCAGCATCAGCACGTCAGAGGCAAAGTCCAACAGGTGCAGCGACAAAAACACACAAATGCGGTCGCTTTCGCTGCCAATGCGCGACATCAAATCGCCGGTGCGTTTGCCGCCAAAATATTCCAGCGACATGCGCAGCAAATGGTCATAGGTGGTGGTACGCAAGTCGGCGCCAATGCGCTCGGACACCAGCGCCAAAATGTAAGTTTTGGCCCACGACAAGCCCCAGGCCAGCAGCGCTGCGCCAAACAAGCCGCCCAAATACAGCGCCACCAGCATCGGGTCGATGTGCTGGCCGTTTTGAAACGGAATCAGCACCTCGTCCATTAACGGAATCGTCAAATAAGGCGGTACCAGGCTGGCCGCTGTACCCAGCAAGGTCAAGAACAAACCAGCCAGCAACTGGCCCTGATAAGGCTTGGCAAAACGCCACAACCGAAACAGTGTCCAGGTGGACGGCGGTGTGTGAATCACCTTGGTGCAAATCGGGCACTCGTCCTGGTCGGGCTGCAGCGGCGCTTTGCAACTGGGGCAACGGTTGCCTTCGGGCAGTACCGGCGGCAGGCCGCTCAGGCTGCTGGCCAGGTAGACCTGAAACTGGTCTACCAGCCGGATGGCGTGCAGATTCTGCGCCAGCGTGAAGCGCCAGACTGCCAGGCGCGCTTGGGCATCCATCAGTTCCAGATGCCCGACACCGGCGTGGTCATGCAGCTGCAGCGCCAAGCCGGGCTGGAATACCCATGCGTGCCAGCGTCCCGCTGCGTCGCAACTCAGTACACGCTGGTTGGTGACCAGCACCAGTCCTTTGACGAAATGCAGGTTCAGGTCAAGGTCAAGCGGCAAGGTGGCCAGCACGTCCTCGCCGGTCTGCAACTGCGCCCGTGCATCGGCGCGAAATTCGGCTGGAATGTCATCCAAATGGAGGGGTGCTGCGTTAACGGTGTTTTTCATGCGGACAGGGGATGTTGGAAAAATATTTTTGTTTTGGGCATTACACGACACGGCGCATCTGTAAAAACACAGAAAATCGCGCTTTGTGACAAAACCGTCACATCAAAAAAAACTATGAGCAACCAGCGTATTGAATTTTTGCGTGTCAACCACTTGCCCGGCCCCAACATCTGGACCTACCGTCCGGTGATCGAAGCCTGGCTTGATATTGGTGACCTGGAAGACCATCCTTCCAATACCCTCCCCGGATTTTATGAGCGTTTGACCACCTTGCTGCCGGGCTTGGCACTGCACCGCTGTGGTGTCGGCGAGCCGGGTGGATTTCTGGAACGCTTGCGTGAAGGCACCTGGGCGGGCCACATCCTTGAGCATGTGGTGCTGGAGCTGCAAAACCTGGCGGGCATGCGCACCGGGTTTGGCAAGACCCGGCAAACCAGCGTGCGCGGGGTGTACAAAATGGCGTTTCGCACCCGCAACGAGGTGGTTGGCCGTGCCGCCCTTGAGGCCGGGCGCGACCTGGTTCATGCCGCCATTCACAACACCCCGTTTGATCTGACTGAGCGCGTGGCCCAATTGCACGAATGGGTGGATGAGCACTGCCTGGGCCCGAGCACGGCGCACATTGTCGAAGCCGCCACCGAGCGTGGCATTCCCTACCTGCGCCTGAACGACGGCAACCTGATCCAGTTGGGTCACGGCTGCAAACAGCGTCGTATCT
>JBGSRY010000373.1:0-2417 GCA_041737325.1 Rhodoferax sp.
GAAAAAATGTCCAAGAGTCTGGGCAATTTCTTTACCATTCGCGACATTCTGGCCAAATTTGATGCCCAGACCCTGCGCTTTTTCATCGTTCGGGCGCATTACCGCAGTGCCTTGAACTACAGCGATGTGCACCTGGAAGATGCACGCCAGTCGCTCAAGCGCCTGTACACCACCTTGGACTCGGTGCCAGCCCAAGCCACAGCGCCCATCGATTGGACGGAGCCGTTTGCGGCGCGTTTCAAAGCGGCCATGGACGAAGACTTTGGTACGCCCGAGGCCGTGGCGGTGCTGTTTGAGTTGGCCAGCGAGGTCAATCGCACCCATTCTGCGGCGTTGTCGGGCTTGCTCAAGGCGCTGGGCGCTTGCCTGGGGTTGCTGCAGGAAGACCCGCAAACTTATTTGCAATCAGGCGCTGCGCTGGGCCAGGACACCATTGCCACACGCATTGCCGAGCGTGCGGCGGCCAAAGCGGCCAAAAACTTTGCCGAGGCTGACCGTATTCGCCAGGAACTGCTGGCCATGGGCATTGTGCTCAAAGATTCGGCCACTGGCACCACCTGGGAAGCTGCCAAGTGATCCCGTTGCTTTTGACCTGTGCCATGGTGGCTGCAAAAACTGAAAGCAGTTTATGGCTGTAGCCCTTGTAGATAAAGCGCCAGCTGCTACAAAAAATGCAGTGTTGGATTGCATCGTGCCCGACTATTGGACGCAGGCCTGCAAGCACTTGATGAAGAAAGACCGGGTGATGAAACGCCTGATTCCGCAGTTTGGGCAAGCCTGTTTGCAAAGCCGTGGTGATGCGTTCATGACCCTGGCGCGCAGCGTGGTGGGACAGCAAATATCGGTCAAGGCGGCGCAAACGGTGTGGGATCGGTTTGCCCAACTGCCGCAACAGGTCACGCCTGCCAACGTGCTGCGTCTCAAAATTGACGACATGCGTGCGGCGGGTTTGAGTGCGCGCAAGGTCGAATACCTGGTCGATTTGGCGCTGCATTTTGACAATGGCGCGGTGCACGCTGAAGCCTGGAGCGCCATGGACGACGAGGCCATCATTGACGAGTTGGTGGCCATTCGCGGCATTGGCCGCTGGACGGCCGAGATGTTTTTGATCTTTCACCTGCTGCGTCCGAACGTGTTGCCGCTGGATGATGTGGGCCTGATCAACGGCATCAGCAAGAGCTATTTCTCGGGCGACGCGGTCAGCCGCAGCGACGCGCGTGAGGTGGCCCAAGCCTGGGCCCCGTACCGCACCGTGGCAACTTGGTATATTTGGCGCTCGTTGGACCCGTTACCGGTGGAATACTGAAAACCTGAGACTTGCGGGACAGACCAAGAATTGCGCAGCAATTTTGCTCTGTCCTCAACTGACTAGAGGAGCCCTGATGGCCAAAAAAACTTTCCTCGACTTCGAGACTCCGATTGCCGAGCTGGAAAACAAAATTGAAGAGCTGCGCTATGTGCAGACCGAATCGGCAGTGGACATTTCTGCTGAGATCAACCAGCTGGCCAAAAAAAGCCAGCAACTCACCAAAGACATCTACAGCGACCTGACCCCGTGGCAAATCACCAAAATTGCCCGTCATGCCGAGCGCCCCTACACCATGGACTACGTGAACGAGTTGTTCACCCATTTTGTTGAACTGCACGGTGACCGCCACTTTGCCGATGACATGAGCATTGTGGGCGGCTTGGCACGCTTCAATGGCACGCCCTGCATGGTGATTGGCCAGCAAAAGGGGCGTGACACCAAAGAGCGTGGTCTGCGCAACTTTGGCATGAGCAAGCCCGAGGGCTATCGCAAAGCACTGCGATTGATGAAGCTGGCAGAAAAATTCAAACTGCCGGTGTTCACCTTTGTCGACACCCCCGGCGCTTACCCTGGCATTGATGCCGAAGAGCGCGGCCAAGCTGAGGCTATTGGCCGCAATATCTTCGAGATGGCGCAGCTGGAGGTGCCGATCATCGTCACCATCATTGGCGAAGGCGGCTCGGGTGGTGCGCTGGCGATTTCGGTGGGTGACCAGTTGCTGATGCTGCAGTATTCCATTTACTCGGTCATCAGCCCCGAAGGTTGTGCATCCATTTTGTGGAAAACCGCCGACAAGGCGCAAGAGGCGGCCGATGCGTTGGGCATCACGGCGCACCGCCTCAAAGCCTTGGGGGTGATCGACAAAATTGTCAACGAACCGGTGGGAGGGGCACACCGCGACCCGAAGCAAATGGCGGGTTTTCTCAAACGCGCCCTGACCGATGCCTACCGCCAGGTCAGCGACTTGAAGACCAAAGAGCTGCTGGAGCGGCGGTTTGAGCGGCTGCAAAGCTATGGCCGCTTCACCGACACCAAGAGCACCGGCAAATAGCCGCACCACAGCGTCGCTGCCGGCGCTGCGCCTGGCAGCGACTGCAGGGTTTTCTGC
>JBGSRY010000389.1:0-1849 GCA_041737325.1 Rhodoferax sp.
GCGCCGCACGCGCAGGCGCTGCGCTGGCCCGTTGACCGTGCCGAGAGCCTGGCGCTGCTTGATGTTTTTATCCAGCACACCCTGCCGTATTTTGGTGACTACCAGGACGCGATGAGCACGCGCGGCAGGCACCTGTTTCACAGCCTGCTGTCGTTTTCGCTCAACACCAAAATGATCTCACCGCATGAGGTGGTGCAAGCGGCCGAGGCTGCGTACCGCGCAGGCCGTGCGCCGCTGGCGGCGGTGGAAGGTTTCATTCGCCAGATTCTGGGCTGGCGCGAATACGTGCGCGGGTTTTACTGGGCACACGCGCCGGGTCATGCCAGCGCCAATGTGTTTCAGCACACGCTGCCTTTGCCGGGCTGGTTCTGGAGTGGTCAAACGCGCATGGCTTGCCTGGCGCACGCCATCGGCCAGACGCTGGACACGGCGTATGCGCACCACATTCAGCGCCTGATGGTGATCGGCAACTTTGCCTTGCTGGCCGGGCTGGACCCGACCGAGGTGGATGCCTGGTACCTGGGCGTGTACGTGGACGCGTTCGAGTGGGTGCAACAGCCCAACACGCGCGGCATGAGCCAGTGGGCCGACGGCGGCTTGCTGGCCACCAAACCCTATGTGAGCAGCGCCGCCTACATCGACCGCATGAGCGACTACTGCAAGGGCTGCGCCTTTGACAAAAAGCAGCGCCTGGGCGACTCAGCCTGCCCATTCAATGCGCTGTACTGGGACTTTTACCTGCGCCACGAAGCACTCTTGTCGCGCAACCCGCGCATCGGCATGGCCTACCGCCAACTGGCCGCCATGCCCCAGGCCGAGCGCGACGCGATCCAGGCGCGAGCCAGCGAGCTGCGCGACAACATCAGTAACTTGTGACCCGCCAGCGTCAATGAATCAGTACCTGTCAGCCAGCTCAAATGCAGCTTCGCGCATGAATTGCCCCCAGCAGCGTCTAGCAGCGTGCGTCGGGTATCTGACGCAGAAAAATAAAGGAGGAGCCCGAAGGGCGGGGGACATTTGCGGAGTTGGATACCTGGCGTGCGCTGCGGGTTAAACACGGAAATTCGAAGCCATGCCTGATCTCTCATCATTTCCCCAGGGTTTCCAAGCCCTCCTCATCGGCGCCAGCGGCGGTATCGGCCAGGCGCTGTTGCAATGCCTGCAAACCCACCCGCGTTGCGAAACAGTCATCGGCCTGCACCGCCACTCCAAGCCGGCCATTGACTTTGACGACGAGGCCAGCGTGGCGCGTGCGGCGCAGGCGCTGCAAGGGCAGGGGCCCTACCAGTTGATCGTCAACGCCGCAGGCGTGTTGCACAGCAGCGGCTTCATGCCAGAGAAAAAACTGGGCGACTTGAACCTGGCGCAACTGGAGGCCACGTTTCGCGTCAACACCTTTGGCCCGGCGCTGGTGCTGCGCCACTTTGTCCCCTTGCTGGACGCGCAGCGTGCGGTGTTGGCTTGCCTGTCGGCGCGGGTGGGCAGCATGGGCGACAACCGGCTGGGCGGCTGGTACAGCTACCGCGCGTCCAAGGCGGCGCTGAACATGCTGGTCAAAACTGCCGCCATTGAGGTGGCGCGTAGCAAGCCGCACGCGGTGCTGGCCAGCGTGCACCCGGGCACGGTCACCACCGCGCTGTCCAAACCCTTTAAAGGTGAGCAAATTGGCCGCCCAGCGCAGCAGGCCGCGCGCGAGATTTTGCACACGCTGGACCAGTTGCAACCCGCAGATTCAGGTTGCTTTGTGGCCTATGACGGCGCACGCTTGCCGTGGTGATGTAATGCAGGCTTTTCACCTTGCCCTTGAGCCGCAGTCCATGTCCAACACCCGCCCGTTTCTTGAGGTCGC
>JBGSRY010000392.1:0-2451 GCA_041737325.1 Rhodoferax sp.
TGGCTGGGTGAGCCGTTGCCCCTGTGGAAACTGGGCGCCGCCGCGCTGGTGCTGTCAGGGTTGGCGCTGAACCTGCTGTGGCCGTGGTGGCTGCGGCAGCGCCAAAAATAAGTAACAAAATAGCCTTCTATCCCTTGTATAACAAGCATAGCATGCTACTATTTTTGAATTACTTGACGCATGAATTCACTGCACCTTGACCCCACCGACCTGCAGTTGCTGCGGCACTTGCAAACCGACGCGTCGCTGTCCAATCAGGCGCTGGCCGAGCGCGTGCATGTGTCACCGCCGACCTGCCTGCGCCGCGTCAACCGCCTGAAAGAAGCCGGGCTGATCGAGCGCCAGATCGCCATCCTGAGCGTGGACGAACTGGCCCACAGCATCGGCCACGGCCTGTGCGCGGTGGTCGAAATCACGTTGGACCGGCAAGACCAGGGCGCGCTGGAAGCGTTTGAGAAAAAGGTAGCCGCAGAAGATGCCGTGCAACAGTGCTACCGCGTCTCACCGGGGCCGGACTTTTGTCTGGTCATCCACGCCGCCGACATGCCAGACTACCTGGCGCTGACCCAGCGCCTATTCACCCAGGATGCCAATGTGCGCAATGTGAAGAGCTTTTTTAGCCTCAAGCGCAGCAAGTTTGGCGCGGCGGTGCCGTTGCCAGAAAAGCTGTGAAGGCCAGGTGGGTCGCTGCCATACCCGCTGGCATCTTATTGGTTGCAAAAGGTTGCAAGTTGCGCCACAATCGCCCCTTGTTTTCAAAGGGGTTTACCATGGCTGTGGCATTGAAATTGTCAGAAAAATTGGTCGAAGATGCCAAACCGCACGCAGCGGCAGAGCACCGTTCGGTACCAAAACAAATTGAGTATTGGGCGCGTATCGGCAAGGCGGTGCTGGAAAATCCAGAGCTACCCCTGCGTTTGATTCAAGACACCATCCTGTCCCGCGAAGAAGCCAAGGCCGGTTTGGCAACCCCGTACCAGTTCGGGTAACCCATGGTCTGCGCCGTCATGGCATCGCCATCTTTCGCCCGGGTGGCGAAAAAAATGCACACCAAAGACAAGAAAGTGCTTGACCAGGCCGTCAAAGATGTCGCCAGCAACCCTTTTCTGGGTGAAGAAAAACGTGGCGATTTGTCGGGTGTTTTTGTCCACAAATTCAAACTCAACCACCAAGAAACCTTACTGGCCTACGAACTCAGCCCGGATAAATTCAAGCCGACCACCGTCATCTTGCTGGGTGTGGGGCCGCACGAAAATTTTTACGTTCAATTGAAACGCCAGCAAACGTGAATCACACGCTGGGCAGGCGCAGCGTGACACAGCCGCCGCCATCGGCCTGCGCTTCAATGCTGATCGCGCCACCCAATCGCTGCATGATTTTTCGGCTAGCCACCAGCCCCAAGCCCAGCCCGGCAAATTCACGCGCCGGGTGCAGTTTGCCAAAGACCTTGAACAAGGCTGTGGCTTGCGCTGGCGCAAAACCGATGCCGTGGTCGCGGATGCTGATCTGGCAGTGCTGCGCGTCGGCTGGCTGCCAGCTCAGCACCACTTGCGCCAGGTCGCACCCCCGGCTGAATTTGACAGCGTTGTCCAGCACGTGCACCAGCACCTGGCGCAGCAAATCAGCATCGGCCAGCACCAGCGGCACATCATCCGCCAGCTGCCACTGCACCGCTTGCTGCGGATAGCGCGCCGCCACCTCTTGCGTGGCATCTTGCGCCAGCGCCACCACGTCCACCGGCTGCAAGTTCAGCGGCTGCAGGCCCAAGCGCGAGAGCTGCGTCAAGCCGTCAAGCTGGCAACCAAGCAACTGCGCCGACTGGCGAATGGTGGCCAGATGCCCGGCGGCCTCAGCAGGCATGTCGGGCCAGTCTTCAGCCATCACCTGCGCAAAGGCGTTGATGTGGCGCAACGGCGCGCGCAGGTCGTGTGACACGGTGTAGGTAAAGTCCTGCAGCTCGACGCGCGCGTCGTCCAACTGGCGCTGCAGTTCCTGCGGCGTATTCATTTCTTGCTCGGACGCTTCCAGTTGGCAAGGCTCACCTGGCGTGCGCGCGCCACCGTCAGCGCCATGGGCGGCGTGTCTTTGGTGAGTGTGGAGCCACCGCCCACCGTGCCACCCGCGCCAATGGTGAGCGGCGCAATCAGCACGCAGTTGCTGCCAATGTGCACGTCCGCCTCGATGATGGTGCGGTGCTTGTTGGCCCCGTCGTAATTGGCGGTAATTGACCCGGCGCCATAGTTGACGCGCTCCCCCACCGTGGCATCGCCCAGGTACGCCAGGTGGTTGGCCTTGGCCCCTTTGGCCAGGGTCGAGTTTTTGACCTCGACAAAGTTGCCAATGTGCACCTCGTCACCCAAACGCGCCCCCGGGCGCAAGCGGGCAAACGGGCCAATCAACGCCCACGCGCCAACCTCAATCGCGTCCTTGCTGCCTGGTGCACCGCCTTCG
>JBGSRY010000407.1:0-5719 GCA_041737325.1 Rhodoferax sp.
CATTTATGCCGTGGGCGATGTCAACACCTACCCGGGCAAAAGGAAGCTCATCGTGTGCGGCTTTCATGAAGCCACACTGGCTGCTTTTGCCGCAGCCCATGCGCTTGATCCGCAGGCCTCAGAGGTGTTGCAGTACACCACCAGCAGCGCCCTGCTGCAGCAGCGCCTGGGGGTGTTGTCAACACCTACAACCACTTCTGCATGAACTGGGCCGTGCCCATATTCGGGTCAAGCTGGTAATTATCAAAACCGACACGACGGTAGAGCTTTTGCGCCGGGGCGTTACCCGCCAGCACCTCCAGGGTGAGTTTGCAAGCGCCGCGTGCGCGCGCCAATTGCGCCACCAGGGCCAGCATCTGCTCGGCAATGCGCTGGCCACGGTGGCTGGCTGCCACCACCACATCGTGCACATTCACCAGGGGCTGGCAGGCAAAGGTAGAAAAGCCTTCGACACAATTGACCAGTCCCACCGGTAAGCCACCCTGTGCATCGTCAAAGGCCAGCACGCTGAACATGGCAGGACGGGCCGCCAGAGCCTGCGGCAAGTTGACTCTGGCAAAGTCTGACAAGGGCGCGCCACCGCCCATCGGGTCACGCGCATAGCCGTCCAGCAACGCCAGCACGGCCGCCATGTGCGCCGGGTCGCCGTAGTTGGCCGACACCACACGCAACTTGCTGCTTGAAAGGTTTTGCATGGGGTGGTCAAGCACGAATGGTTTTGGCAATGCGCTCGGCACAGGCTTTGGCTTGTGCCGCATCACGCGCCTCAACCATCACCCGCACCAGGGGCTCGGTGCCACTGGGGCGAATCAACACCCGGCCACTTTGGCCCAGCTCGGCCTCCACGGCACGGGTTTCGGCTTCCAGCGTGGGGCTGGCTTTCCAGTCCTGGCCTGGTTGCAAACGCACGTTGACCAGGGTTTGCGGAAACAGGGTGACCGCACTGAGCAAATCGGCCAACGGTTTGCCACTGCGTGCACACAGCTGCAGCACTTGCAGGGCCGAAATCAGGCCGTCGCCGGTGGAATGTTTGTCCAGCACCAACAGGTGGCCAGAGCCTTCGCCCCCCAGCAACCACTGTTTTTCCTCCAACGCTTCGAGCACGTAGCGGTCGCCCACCTTGGCGCGCACCAGCGCCACACCACGCGCCTTCAGGGCCAGCTCAACCGCCATGTTGGTCATCAGCGTACCAACCACGCCCGGCACGGCCTCGCCACGGCGCAAGCGGTCGTCAGCCATCAGGTAAAGCAGTTCGTCACCATTGAACAGCCGCCCACTGGCATCGACCAGTTGCAGCCGATCCGCGTCACCATCCAGCGCCACGCCCAGGTCTGCCCGGTGGGTTTTAACGGCCTCAATCAAGGCTTCGGGGTGGGTTGCACCCACGCCCTTGTTGATGTTCAGGCCATCGGGCGCGCAGCCAATGGCAATCACCTCGGCCCCCAATTCGTGGAACACCTTGGGCGCAATGTGGTAGGCCGCACCATGCGCTGCGTCCACCACAATGCGCATGCCTTTGAGGGTCAGGTTGTTGGCAAACGTGCTTTTGCAAAATTCAATGTAGCGCCCGGCAGCATCGTCCAGGCGACGCGATTTACCCAGGTGGGCAGAATCAGCCCACACCGGCGGCTGCTGCAGCGTGGCCTCCACATCAAGCTCCCAGGCATCACACAATTTGGTGCCCTGGGCACTGAAGAACTTGATACCGTTGTCATCAGAGGGGTTGTGGCTGGCGCTGATGACCACACCCAACGAGGCACGCTGGGCACGTGTCAGGTAAGCCACACCGGGGGTCGGCAAAGGCCCCAGCAGCACCACGTCCACGCCCGCCGAATTGAAGCCGCTCTCCAGCGCACTCTCCAGCATATAGCCCGAAATGCGGGTGTCTTTGCCAATCAGCACCGTCGGGCGTGACTCGGTGCGCTTGAGTACACGACCGACCGCATGCGCCAGCTTGAGTGCAAAATCTGCCGTGATCGGGTCTTGGCCCACAGTGCCGCGAATGCCGTCCGTGCCAAAAAATTGTCGTGCCATAAAACTCCCGTGAAGACCCTGTAGATCAGAATTAATTCCACTTTTAAATCATTCGTGTCTAGGCATCGAGCCGCCGACATGGCTTGCGCAAGGCAAGGTGAGACAACAACGACACGGATGATTTAAAAGTGGAATGGATTATCGTATGGCCGCCAACACGTGCAGCGCTTGCACTGTTTCCTTGACATCGTGCACGCGCAGCACCGTCGCGCCACGCTCAGCCGCCAGCAAAGCCGCCGCAACGCTGGGCATCAAGCGCGCTTGCGCCGACAGCTCTTCACCCAGATGGGCGTGCACCGCCATACCGGCCAGCGATGATTTGCGTGACCACCCGGCCAGCAACGGAAAACCCGCCTGCAACAACTCGGCCTGGCGCGCCAACAGGGCAAAGTTTTGCGCGACCGTTTTGCCAAAGCCAATGCCAGGGTCCAGCATGATTCTGGCTTTATCAACGCCTAGCCCTTGTAGATCAATCGCAGCATGCTTCAAAAAAGAGAGCACCTGTGGCACCACATCACCGCTCATGGGTTGCGCCTGCATGGTTTGCGGCTCCCGGTGCATGTGCATCATGCAGATGCCACAGCGCACATGCGCTGCCACCACGTCTGCGCCCCGCAGCACATCACCCGCCGCCTGCCAGCGCAGTGCCCAAATGTCATTGATGATGTCAGCGCCCAGGTCCAGCGCGGCTTGCATCACCCGGGGCTTGTAGGTGTCAACCGACACCGGCACGCCCAGCGTCACCGCGGCACGCAGCACCGGCAACACCCGCGCCAATTCTTCATCCTGGCTAACCGGCTGTGCACCCGGACGAGACGATTCGCCACCAATGTCAAGCAGGTCTGCACCATCACTGATCAGTTGCTCACAATGGCGGATCGCTGCTGTGGTTGATGCGTGGTCGCCACCGTCCGAAAACGAGTCCGGGGTCACGTTCACAATGCCCATCACGCGCGGGTGGCTCAGGTCAATATCAAAGCGGCTGGTTTGCCAAATCATCGGCATTTGCTTTCAACAAAAACGGGGCCAAAGCCCCGTTTTCAACAACTCAAAAAATACGACTTCAAACTCAAGCTGCGTGTGGTGCAGCATCGGTGGCAACGGCCGGCGTACCGCCCGAGCCACTGTCGGAGCCCGCCGGTGGAATGCGCGGTGACCAGTCTTTGGGTGGACGCGGCGCTTTGCCCGCCATGATGTCGTCAAGCTGGTCGGCATCTATGGTTTCCCACTCCAGCAAGGCCTTGGCCATGGCGTGCATCTTGTCGCTGTGCTCCTCGATCAGGCGGCGCGCCAGGGCGTACTGCTCGTCGATGATGCGGCGCACTTCAGAGTCCACCTTTTGCATGGTTTCTTCGCTCATGTTGGTGGTCTTGGTGACCGAGCGGCCGAGGAACACTTCGCCTTCGTTTTCGGCATAAACCATCGGGCCCAGGGCAGCCGTCATGCCGTAGCGCATCACCATGTCACGGGCGATCTGGGTGGCACGCTCGAAGTCGTTGCTGGCCCCGGTGGTCATCTGGTGCATGAAGACCTCTTCGGCAATGCGGCCACCAAACAACATGCTGATCTGGTTGAGCATGTAGTCTTTGTCATAAGAGTAGCGGTCTTGCGCTGGCAGGCTCATGGTCACGCCCAGGGCGCGGCCACGCGGAATGATGGTGACCTTGTGCACCGGGTCGCATTTGGGCAGCAGCTTGCCAATGAGGGCGTGGCCGGACTCGTGGTAGGCCGTGTTGCGACGCTCTTCCTCGGGCATGACCATGCTCTTGCGTTCCGGGCCCATCAAAATCTTGTCTTTGGCTTTCTCAAAATCCTGCATTTCCACCGTGCGGGCGTTGCGCCGCGCCGCCATCAGCGCCGCTTCGTTGCACAGATTGGCCAGGTCAGCACCACTCATGCCGGGCGTGCCACGGGCGATCACGGCGGCGTTCACGTCCGGGTTCAACGGCACTTTGCGCATGTGCACATTCAGAATTTGCTCACGGCCACGAATGTCGGGCAGCGTCACATACACCTGACGGTCAAAGCGGCCTGGGCGCAACAGCGCCGCGTCCAGAATGTCGGGGCGGTTGGTGGCAGCCACCACGATCACACCCACGTTGGTCTCAAAGCCGTCCATCTCGACCAGCATCTGGTTCAGGGTTTGCTCGCGCTCGTCGTTGCCACCGCCCAAGCCAGCGCCCCGTTGGCGGCCCACCGCGTCAATTTCGTCGATGAAGATGATACAAGGCGCATTCTTTTTGGCGTTCTCAAACATGTCGCGCACCCGCGATGCGCCCACGCCGACAAACATTTCCACAAAATCTGAGCCCGAAATGCTGAAGAACGGCACCTTGGCTTCACCGGCAATCGACTTGGCCAGCAAGGTTTTACCGGTGCCCGGGGGGCCTACCAGCAGCAAGCCACGCGGAATGCGGCCGCCGAGTTTCTGGAACTTAGCCGGGTCTTTCAAGAAGTCCACCACTTCCTTGACTTCTTCTTTGGCCTCGTCGCAACCGGCCACATCCGCAAACGTGACGGTGTTGGTGTTTTCGTCCAGCAGGCGGGCCTTGCTCTTGCCAAAGCTGAAAGCCCCGCCCTTGCCGCCACCTTGCATCTGGCGCATGAAGTAGACCCACACGCCAATCAACAGCAGCATCGGGCCCCAGCTGACCAGCAGGGTCATCAACAAGGAACCTTCTTCACGCGGGCGCACGTCAAACTTGACATCATTGGCAATCAGGTCACCGACCAAGCCACGGTCAAGATAAGTGGCGGTGGTGCGCACTTTGCGGTCATCGCTGGTGATGGCCACAATTTCGGTGCCGCTTTGGCCTTCTTGAATGATGGCGCTCTTGATGCGTTTACCTTTGACTTCGTCCAGAAAATCGGAGTAGCCCAAGTAGCCCGCACCGGCCGTGGGACGGGTGTCAAACTGTTTGAAGACGGTGAAAAGCACCATGGCAATCACCAGCCAGACCGCAATTTTTGAAAACCATGGATTGTTCAAGCGAAGCTCCAGTAGACAGAACAGGGAAGGTGACAGAAAACGCCTTGTGGGTGAATTTTAGGCTTTTCAACCCAATTGATCAGCGCCTTCAAGGCCAGCAGCCACAACATTTGCAAGGAATTCACACATTTTTCAGCGTCAGCCCAACCAGAAAGGTTTCAGCTGAGCGGTCACGCGAGGCTTTGGGTTTGATGCGCTTGACGGTCACAAAAATTTCCTGAAAACGTTTGAACAGGGCATCGTAACTGCCACCATGAAACACTTTGGCCACCAGCGCGCCTTCGGGCTTGAGGTGTTCCTGGGCAAACTCTAAAGCCAGTTCCACCAGATGTTCCACCCGCGCCGCATCGGCTGAGGCAATGCCCGACAAATTGGGGGCCATGTCAGAGATCACCACATCCACCGCTTGCCCCTGCAGATGCTGCGTCAACTCGCCCAGCACAGCCTCTTCACGGATGTCGCCCTGGATGAACACCACACCTTCAATCGGCTCCATCGGCAAGATGTCCAGCGCAATGATGCGGCCATTGAGCGCGCCTGCGGCAGCACCGCCACCGGTGGCCGACTTCGGGCTCAGCCTGCGCCGCACATACTGGCTCCAGGCACCGGGCGTAGAGCCCAAATCCACCACACACTGACCGGGTTTGATCAGGTGCAGGGCTTCGTCAATTTCCTGCAGCTTGTAGGCCGCGCGCG
>JBGSRY010000423.1:0-3742 GCA_041737325.1 Rhodoferax sp.
CGGTTTGTGGCTGATTTCATTGGCAATGTGAACCTGTTTGACGGCAAGATCAGCGTTGACGAAGCTGACCACTGCGCCGTGCAAACCGCCATTGGCGAGGTGCAGGTGGGGCATGGGGTGAGCGGTGCGCTGCACATGCCCGCGGCGATTGCGGTGCGCCCTGAAAAAATTGAAATCAACAAGGTGCGTCCGGCTGTGGCCCACAACCTGTTCACCGGGCGTGTGAAAGAAATTGCCTACTTCGGGTCGTACAACACCTACATCGTCAAAGCCAGCGATGGCACCCGGGTGAAGATCACCGAGGCCAACACCTCGCGCCACGAGCTCTCCGACATCACCTGGGAAGATGACGTGTACTTCTGGTGGGATGACCGCGCCGGCATTGTGCTGCGCGACTGAAGCAAGGAGCAACGCATGGCACTGATCGTCTCCCGGCCCGGCAAACGTTTTGTGATTGGTGTGCCTTACACCTGGCTGGTGCTGTTTTTTCTGCTGCCTTTTTTGATTTTGCTGTACATCAGCTTTGTCGATATGGGCAACGACATTTCGCCGTTCAAGCCGATCTGGGACTCCAGCACCGGCTTGCTCAAGCTCAAGTACGAAAACTACTGGTCGATTTTTCGCGCGGGCGAAGAAGGCGCGTTGTTCCAAACCATTTACATCGAGGCCTACGTGCGCTCGCTCTGGTACGCGTTGTGCACGGCCTTGCTGTGCTTGGCTGTCGGGTATCCGTTTTCGTACTTTATTGCGCGCTCTAGTCCCAGTGTGCGCCCGGCGCTGCTGATGATGGTGATGCTGCCGTTTTGGACTTCGTTTTTGTTGCGCGTCTACGCCTGGAAAGGCATTCTGGCCGATCAGGGTGTGGTCAACCAGGTGCTGCTGGCGCTGGGCATCATCCAGGAGCCGATTCAGATGCTCTACACCGATGTGTCGATGCTGGTGGGCATGACCTATGTCTACCTGCCGTTCATGGTGCTGCCGCTGTATGCCAATCTGGTCAAGATGGATTTCAGGCTGCTGGAAGCCGCCCATGACCTGGGTGCGTCGCCGCTGAAAGCCTTCTGGCTGGTGACCGTGCCCTTGTCCAAGGCCGGCATCATTGCCGGCTTCATGCTGGTGTTCATTCCGGCGGTGGGTGAATTTGTGATTCCATCCCTGCTGGGTGGGCCCGAGAACATCATGATTGGCCGGGTGGTGTGGGACGAAATGTTCACCAGCAACAACTGGCCGCGCGCCACGGCTCTGGCGGTGGTCATGATTGGGTTGATTGTGGTGCCCTTGGCGATTTATTACCACTACACCGCTGGCCCGGCCGAGCCCAAGTCATGAGGGTCAAGACATGAAAAACTTTGTATTGCGTTACTTTGGCCGGGCTTGGCTGGGGCTTACTTATTTGTTTTTGTATGTGCCGCTGATGTTCATGGTGGTGTTTTCGTTCAACAGCACACGGCAAGACGCGGTGTTCACCGGGTTTTCGCTGCGCTGGTACGAGTCCTTGATGCGTGACACCAAGATTGTGGAAGGCTTCTGGTTGTCCATCAAAGTTGCAACCGCCTCGGGTGTGGCCTCGGCTGTGTTGGCCACGTTTGCGGCTTTTGTGCTGGTGCGTTTTCGGCGTTTTCGTGGCCGCACGCTGTTCTCGGGCATGGTCAATGCGCCGCTGGTGATGCCTGAAGTGGTGATTGGCTTGTCGCTGCTGCTGTTGATGGTGGGGGTACAAAACGCCTTTGGTTGGCCGCAGCGCGGCATGTTGACCATTGTGCTGGGGCACACGCTGTTGGGCATGGCGTATGGCATGGTGGTGGTTCAGTCGCGCCTGCTGGAGATGAACCATGCCATTGAAGAAGCGGCCATGGACCTGGGCGCTCGGCCCCTGCAGGTGTTTTTTTTGGTGACGCTGCCCAACATCATGCAGGCTGTGGGTGCGGCGTATTTGCTGGCGTTCACCTTGTCGTTTGACGATGTGGTGATTGCCGAATTTTTATCCGGCCCGGGGGTGAACACACTGCCACAGGTGATTTTTGGCTATGCACGCCGTGGCATCAACCCGACGATTTACGCGGCGGCCACGTTGCTGATCATCGCGGTGACGCTGGTGGTGGTGAGCTACAGCGTGTGGGTGGCACGCCAAACCCGCAAGCGCGAGCGCGAGATGGCCGCCGCCGTGCGCGCTGAAATGGTGGCCTTGCAGGTGCACTGAATTTACAAGCGTTTTAGCACGCTAGCCCTTTATTTTACTGGGCCAGCAGCTATCTATTTTGAACAAAGGAAGCAGCATGACACATCCAGCATACGACGGCCGGGCGGTGGTCAATGGCCAGCGCGTCGCCGCCGCACAGGGGCAAACTTTTGACTGCATTTCACCGGTGGATGGGCGCGTGTTGGCTGCGGTTGCGCGCGGTACACAAGCCGACATTGACGCGGCCGTGGCTGCCGGGCGGGCGGCGTTTGACGACAAGCGCTGGCGTGGGCTGGCCCCAGCAGCTCGCAAGCGCATCCTGATCCAATTTGCCGACCAGTTGCTCATCCATGCCGACGAGCTGGCGCTGATGGAAACATTGGACATGGGCAAACCGATTCAGTATGCGCGCAGCGTCGATGTCAACAGCGCCGCCAACTGCATCCGCTGGTACGGTGAAGCGGTGGACAAGATTTATGACGAGATTGCGCCCACTGCCAGTACCGCATTGGCGCTCATCACCCGTGAGCCGATGGGCGTGGTGGGCGTGATCGTGCCCTGGAATTACCCCATGATCATGGCCGCCTGGAAGATTGCCCCGGCGCTGGCTGCGGGCAATTCGGTGGTCTTGAAGCCGAGCGAAAAATCGCCCCTGACCGCGCTGCGTTTGGATGAATTGGCGCTGCAGGCGGGTCTTCCACCAGGGGTGTTCAACGTGGTGCCGGGCTTTGGCCCCGAGGCAGGCAGCGCGCTGGCACTGCACATGGATGTGGACTGCATCGCCTTTACGGGCAGCACCCGTGTGGGCAAGCAGATTCATGTGATGGCCGGACAAAGCAACCTTAAACGGGCCTGGACTGAGCTGGGCGGCAAGTCACCCAACATTGTGTTTGCCGATTGCCCGGATTTGGACAAAGCGGTGGCGGCATCGGTGGGCAGCATTTTTTTCAACCAGGGCGAAAGCTGCAACGCACCGTCGCGCTTGTATGTGGAGGCCTCCATTCGCGATGCGTTTCTGGAGCGTGCCGTGGCCATGCTGCCCGGCTACGCACCGGGCAACCCATTGGACAAGGCCACCGTCATGGGGGCGATTGTTGACCAGGTGCAGTTGAGCAACGTGATGCGCTACATCGACCTGGGGCAACAAGAAGGTGCCACGTTATTGGCCGGTGGCCAGCAGGTGACACCGGTGGCCGGGGGCTGCTATGTACAGCCCACCATTTTTGCCGGGGTCACGTCGGACATGACGATTGCCCGCGAGGAGATTTTTGGACCGGTGCTCTCGGTGTTGTCGTTCACGGATGCGGCCGAGGTGGTCAAGCAGGCCAATGCCAGCCCCTACGGGCTGCAGGCGGCCGTGTGGACGCGTGACATCAACAAGGCGCACGGCGTGGCGCGTGCGCTGCGTGCTGGCACGGTGCACGTGAACCAGTACGATGAGGACGACATCACCGTCCCCTTTGGCGGCTACAAGCAAAGCGGTGTGGGGCTACGTCTTTGAGGGACTTATAGTGAGCGTAGCGGGGGTCTTTGTCGGGAACGCAAAGCAGTTTTTCGTCCCTG
>JBGSRY010000425.1:0-3210 GCA_041737325.1 Rhodoferax sp.
CCGTACACCGCGCACGGCAGGCCACCGGCAATCGGTTTCCCCAGCACCAGCGCATCGGGCCGCAAGCCGTTGGCCTGCGCATAGCCACCGGGGCCGCTGCTGAAGGTGTGGGTTTCGTCCAGCACCAGCAAGGTGCCGTACTGGCGGATCAATGCCTGCGCCGCCTGCCAAAACCCCGGCTGCGGAAGCACCATGCCGATGTTGGTCATCACCGGCTCCGCCAGCACACAGGCTACATCACCGCCCGCAAGCGCGGCTTTCAACGCGGCGAGGTCATTGAACTCCACCACCACCGTGTGTTGGGTGAGGTCGTGCACTTGGCCGAGCAAACTGTCGCGCTGCGTCGGCACGCCGCCCACCAAATCGACAAACACGTCATCGACCGTGCCGTGATAGCAGCCGTTGAACACCAGCAGTTGCTTGCGCCCGGTGGCGGCGCGCACCCAGCGCAGTAAAAACCGGTTGGCATCGCTGGCCGACAAGGCGCTTTGCCACACCGGCAGACCAAAGCGGCGCGCCAATTCAGCGCCCACCCACGCCACATCGGCACCACTGAGCATGGTGGTGCAGCCGTGCGCCACCTCACGCTGCACCGCCGCCACCACGGCCGCAGGCGCATGGCCAAACATGGCCCCGGTATCGCCCAGGCAAAAGTCCACATAGGTGTGACCGTCCACGTCGGTGAGGTGCGCGCCTTGGGCGCTGGCCACTTGCAAGGCAAACGGCGTGGACCAGTCGCTCATCCAGTGCAGCGGCACGCCAAACAGCCAGTGCGGCGCGGCTTGCTCGGCCAGGGCTTGAGACTGGGGGTGGGTGGCGATGAAACGATCGCGCTCCTGCTGCGCCAAGGTGTTGTGTGTGGTCAAAGTTTTAATAGGCATTGTTGGCCTCTAGCCCTTGTATTCATTGCGTTACCAGCTATTGTTTTTATACCAGTAACAGCAAATGCTCGCGCTCCCCACGAGCTGATGACGCGGTTGTAGGTGGCGTATTCCAGTTCTTTCACGGCGCAAAAGGCTTTCACAAAAGATGGCCACAGCACCTCGGCCATCGCGTCGCAGCCGCGCATGCGGGCAATGGCATCTTCCAGGTGGCGCGGCAGCTCGTAGTCTCGGTCCCAGGCGCTGCTGTCCATCGGGTCGGTGGGTTTGAGTTGCTGCATCATGCCCAGGTAGCCGCAGGCCAGCGTAGCCGCCGTGGCCAGGTAGGGGTTCACGTCCACGCCCGGCACGCGGTTTTCCACCCGGCGGTTTTGCGCATTGGACTTGGGTACGCGGATGCCGCAGGTGCGGTTGTCGATGCCCCACTGCACGTTGATTGGCGCGGACATGAAGCGCGACAGGCGGCGGTAGGAGTTGACGTAAGGGGCCAGCATCGGCATCACCTGCGGCACGTACTTTTGCAAGCCGCCGATGTAGTGGCTAAACAGCGCGCTGGCTGAGCCGTCGGGGTTGGAGAAGATGTTTTTGCCGGTGTGCGCGTCCAGAATGCTCTGGTGGATGTGCATGGCGCTGCCGGGCTCCATCTCCATCGGCTTGGCCATGAAGGTGGCAAAAATGCCGTGGCGCAGCGCGGTCTCGCGCACCGTGCGTTTGAACAAAAACACGCGGTCAGCCAGGTCCAGCGGGTCGCCGTGACTGAAGTTGATTTCCATCTGGCCCGCACCGGCTTCGTGGATGAGTGTTTCCACGCCCAGCCGGTGCACACTGCAAAAGCTGGAGAGCTCCATGAAGAACGGGTCAAAGTCGTTGACCGCGTCGATGGAATACGACTGCCGACCCGCCTCGGACTTGCCGGTGCGCCCCAGCGGCGGCTGCAGTGGCTCGTGCGGGTTGTTTTGCCGCGCCACCAAATAGAACTCCATCTCTGGCGCAACCACCGGCCGCCAGCCTTGCTTTTCATACAGCGACACCACGTGGCGCAGCACGCTGCGCGGGGCCAGTTGCACGGCGCTGCCGTCGTCTTCAAAGCAGTCGTGAATCACCACCGCCACCGGCTCGGCCGCCCACGGCACCAGGCGCACGGTGGACGCATCGGGCAGACACACCATGTCGGGGTCGGTGTCGCCCACGTAGGGGCCGTTGTCGGGCTGCTGGCCGTTGACGGTGTTGAGCAGCACGCTCTTGGGCAGGCGCATCTCGCCCGCGCTCAGGTACAGGTCTTTGGGCAAAATCTTGCCGCGCGCAATGCCGGTCATGTCGGGAATGACGCACTCCACCTCGTGGATGTGGTGCGTGGCCAGAAAGTCGGTGATGGGGTCTGCGTTGGCTGAACTCATGCAAGCTCCTGCAAAATGGGTTCTGCCATTCTGGCAGCCTGCAGCCGCACAACAGGTGCCACTTGGCCGGTCTATCATAGGTACAACCCCACCTGCTGAAAGCCAACCCCATGCTGCATACCCTGAACCGTTATTTTCCTGTGCGTTACACCGTGTTCATTTTGGTTGTGGCAGGCTTCCTTTTAAGCCTGTTGAGCTGGATCGCGGTTGGCACAGGTGCGCTCTGGTTGCTGCTGTGCGGCGCACTGAGTGCACTGGGGCTGTATGACGTGCTGCAAAACAAACGCTCGCTGCTGCGCAACTACCCGATCATCGGGCGCATCCGCTACATGCTGGAATACGTGCGCCCCGAAATTCGGCAGTATTTTCTGGAAAGTGACAGCGAAGCCACGCCGTTCTCACGCGCCCAGCGCTCACTGGTGTACCAACGCGCCAAGGGCGACTCGGACAAGCATCCGTTTGGCACCCAGCTCAACGTGTACGCCGAAGGCTATGAGTGGATGAACCATGCCATGCAGCCCACGCAGCTGGACTCGCACGACTTTCGCGTCACCATTGGCGCAGACCGCGCCCAGCCTTACAGCGCCAGCGTGTTCAACATCTCGGCCATGAGCTTTGGGGCCTTGAGCGCCCACGCCATCCTGGCGCTGAACGCCGGGGCCAAACGCGGTGGCTTTGCACACGACACGGGTGAAGGCTCCATCTCCAAACACCACTGGCAAAACGGCGGTGATTTGATTTGGGAAATTGGTTCGGGCTACTTTGGCTGCCGCAACGCAGACGGCAGCTTCAGCGCCGACAAATTCATCACCAACGCGCGCGACCCGCAGGTCAAGATGGTTGAACTCAAGCTCAGCCAGGGGGCCAAGCCCGGCCACGGCGGCATGTTGCCGGGGCCCAAGGTCACGCCAGAAATTGCCGCCGCGCGCGGC
>JBGSRY010000426.1:0-7011 GCA_041737325.1 Rhodoferax sp.
TGCGCGCCATCCACCTCAAATGGAATCTGCGTCTGCGCCGATGCGGTCATGCCCCGGCGAGCAAAGTCGTCGCGGTGCATGGACGATGAAACAATGCCCATGGGGGTCGTCAGGCCCAGGTCTTTTTGCAAACGTTCGGCCAACCACACACCGCCCGAGGTGATGCCCACCAAGTGGGCATCGGGCTGCAACAGGGTGCGCACACTGCGCGCCAAATCGGCGTACAAGGCCTCGGCATCGAGTGCCAACAAACTCATGGAAGACTCCTTAAAAATTGTTCCAGAATGATGCAGGCTGCTGCTGCATCGGCATCACGCGCGCCCCTGGAAAGCGCCTCGGTGGTGGTGTAGCGTTCATCCACTTCAAACACCGGCAAGTTGAAACGGCCGTTGAGCTGGCGGGCAAAACGGCGCGCGCGCGTGGTGTTTTCATGGGCTGCGCCGTCGGGGTGAAACGGCACCCCCACCACCAGCGCGTCGGGCTGCCAGGTTTTGAGCTGCTGCGCCACTTTGTCAAAGCGGGCATCGCCCGCAGCGGTGATCGTGCCTTGCGGTTGCGCCGTGCGCATGAGGCGGTTGCCCACGGCAAAGCCGGTGCGTTTGAGGCCAAAGTCCAGCGCCAGAAAGGTTTGCAAGTGCGCGGCCACCAGCGGCTGCGGGTTGAGGCTGGCACTGCCCGTGGCAGCGTTCATGCGTGCCCCGCGTCAGAAGACAGCATCCATGGCTCCAGGCCGAGCAGCTTGAGTGCTTGGGCATAACGCTCGGGCACCGGGGTTTCAAAAATCAGCCGGGCATCGGCTTGCACCGTGAGCCAGCTGTTGTCGCCCAACTCGGATTCCAGCTGGCCCTCGCCCCACGCGGCGTAGCCCAGTGAGATCAACACTTTGCGCGGGCCGCTGCCGGTCGAAATGGCTTCAAGCACGTCGCGTGAGGTGGTCATCTCCAACCCGCCAGGAATCACCATGGTGCTGGCGTAAACCGGATGCTCGGGTTGATCGGCAGGCGCAAAGGTAGCCTCATGCAGCACAAAGCCACGCTCGGTTTGCACCGGACCACCAAAAAAAACCGGGGATTTTTCCAAGTCTGGGCGCGCCAAGGGCAGCTCTACTTTGTCAAACAGGCCTTTGAGGTCAATCTCGCAGGGCTTGTTGATAACCAGCCCCAAAGCCCCGCGCTGGCTGTGTTCACACAGATAAACGACACTGTGTTCAAACAAAGGATCCTGCAGCCCGGGCATGGCGATCAAAAAATGGTTCGTCAGATTGATGGGGGCAGAATCTTCAGACATGAGACGATTTTAACGATGAACAACCCGCCAAAATTTGACACCGGCCTGATCTGGTTTCGCCGCGATTTGCGCCTGCACGACAACGCCGCCCTGCATGCGGCACTGACGCAGTGCCGCCAGGTGCACTGCGTGTTTGTGTTTGACACCGACATCCTGAATGGCTTGCCCAAGGCCGATCGCCGGGTGGAATTTATCCGCGAATCCTTGCTGCAACTCGACGTGGCCTTGCGCAGCTTGAGCGGCAAGCCCAACGCCGGGCTGATCGTGCGCCATGCCGCTGCCCGCAGCGCCATTCCTGAACTGGCGCGGCAACTGCGAGCCCAGGCGGTGTTTGCCGCACGTGACTACGAGCCACAGGCCATCGCACGCGATGCCCAGGTGCAGGCGGCGCTGACACAAACCGGGTGTGCCTTCATCACCCTCAAAGACCAGGTGATTTTTGAGGGGCGTGAGGTGTTGACCCAAAGCGGCACACCTTATGGTGTGTTCACGCCTTATAAAAACAACTGGCTGGCACGTGTGTCAGCAGCAGATTTGCCAGACCACGACTGCAGCGCCCTGGGGCTGCGGCTGTGCGAACGACCCGCAACATGGGCGCAGGGTGTGCCGGCCTTGAACGACATCGGGTTTGAGACCACCAACCTGGCCAGTCTGAAAATCCCCTGCGGTGAAACGGGGGCACAAACGCTTTTTGAAGCGTTTTTTGAGCGCATGGATGACTACCACGCCACGCGCGATTTTCCCGCTATCAAAGGCCCCAGCTACCTGGGCGTGCACCTGCGCTTTGGCACGGTCTCCGTCCGCCAACTGGTGCGTCTGGCGTTGCAGCGCCAGGCAGCGGGCAGTGCGGGTGCAGCAGTGTGGCTGAGTGAACTGGTGTGGCGTGATTTTTACTTTGCCATTTTGGCTAATTTCCCACATGTGGACGGTCACGCCTTCAAGCCTGAATACGATGCCATCGACTGGGAGCTTGGCCCCCAGGCCGAGGCCTGGTTTCAGACCTGGTGCACCGGCCAAACCGGCTACCCGCTGGTGGATGCTGCCATGGCGCAACTGAACCAGACCGGCTACATGCACAACCGCCTGCGCATGGTGGTGGGGAGTTTTTTGGTGAAAGATCTGGGGCTGGACTGGCGCTGGGGTGAGCGTTATTTTGCCGAAAAGCTCAATGACTTTGACCTGGCGGCCAACAACGGCGGCTGGCAATGGGTGGCTTCCAGTGGCTGCGACGCACAGCCTTACTTTCGCATCTTCAACCCGGTCAGTCAAAGTGAAAAATTTGACCCCAAGGGCAAATTCATTCGGCGCTACTTGCCACAGCTGGCCAAGCTCTCTGACAAGGCCATCCACGCCCCGTGGCAAGCCAAGCCGCTGGAGTTGCAGGCTGCAGGCATCACCCTGGGGCTGGACTACCCATATCCGCTGGTGCGGCATGATGAGGCGCGCGTCAAGACGCTGGCGCGCTATGCAGTGGTCAAGAAAATGCCGTCATGAAAGACGGCATTGAAAGTCGTTTAGCTATACTTAATATAGCTACTAGCCCTTTATAATCAAGGGCTAGAGGCCTGTTTTATACTTGTGTTTCAGCTTCGCAATATTGCCGCACCAGGGCGATCAACTCGTCCTCGGGATAGGGTTTTCCAAGGTAATGGTCGACCTTGAGTTCAAGCGCATAGTCACGGTGTTTTTCGGCAATGCGTGAGGTGATCATGATGATCGGCATGTGGCCCAGGCGGGCATCGGCACGGATGTTACGCACCAGATCAAAGCCATCCATGCGGGGCATTTCGATGTCGGTCAACACCACAGCGGGCTTCTCGGCCTGCAACATTTCCAGCGCTTGCAAGCCGTCGGCGGCCAGCGCAACCCGGAACCCTTCGCGCTTGAGCAACCGCTGGGTCACGCGCCGCACGGTGATGGAATCGTCCACCACCAACACCAGCGGGACTTTGGGCGCGGCGGGCGCAGACCCCATCGCACCCTGCTCCGGCGGTGCACCCGCTTCGGTTGCTGCCAGGCTGAACGCCCGGGCTTGCGGCCCGTAGGTGACGGCCAATGCAACCGGGTTGTAAATCAACACCACAGCACCCGAGGCCAGCACCGACATACCGGCCAGACCCGGCAGTCTGGAGAGCTGTGGCCCGAGGTTTTTAACCACCACTTCCTGGTTACCCAGCACTTCATCCACATGCAAGGCTACGCGCTGACCGGCACTGCGGAAGATCGCCACCGACGCGGTTTTGCCCACGGTCTCGGCGCTGGCTCTGGAAGCCTGCAACAACGCACCGGCCCAGTAAAACGGAATGTTTTCACCATTGAAGTTGAAATGCCCCGCGCTGTAAGCCGCTGACAATTCGGCCGCTGGCACACGCCGCACCAGTTCGACCAAACTCGAAGGTGTGCCCATCACCACGTCACCCAGGCGCAGCAGCACCACATGGGTGACGGCGGTGGTCAAGGGCAACACCAGGCGGAATTCAGTACCTTGCCCGGTTTGGGTGCTGAGCTCAATACGGCCGCCCAAGGCGTTGATCTCGTTGCGCACCACGTCCATACCAATGCCGCGCCCGGCCAGTTCGCTGATTTCCGATGCGGTTGACAAGCCCGAAGTAAAAATCAGGTTGGCCACTTGCTCGTCGGTCAAATGCTCATCTTGCGACAACAGCCCCTGCGTCCGTGCTTGCGCGCGAATCCGTGCCAAGTCGAGCCCGGCACCGTCGTCACGGAAAGTCAAGGCCACGTCGTTGCTTTGCTGCTCCAGCGTGATGCTGATCGTTCCCACAGCAGACTTGCCAAGCGCTTGGCGAACGTCAGCCGCTTCAATGCCATGGCCCACGGCATTGCGCAGCAAATGCTCAAACGCCGGTGCTACGCGATCCAGCACGCCCCGATCCATTTCTTGCGAACCGCCCACGATGTCAAGCTTGACCTGCTTGTTCACGTCTTTGGAAGCTTGCCGCACGGCCCCGTAGAGCCGCTCCGAAATGCTGTCAAATTCGACCATGCGGGTGCGCAACAAATCGCGCTGCAATTCGCGCGCTTGGCGTGCCTGGGCGATCAGGTCATCTTCCACGCCCGCTACGGTTTGTTGCAGATTGCGCTGCAGCGTGGCCACGTCGTGCACCGACTCGGCCATCATGCGGGTGAGTTCCTGCACCCTTGTGAAACGGTCGAATTCAAGCGGGTCAAAGCCTTGCACCGAGTCTTTGGTTTGCGCCAGACGGGATTGCATTTGCGACTCGGACTGCAGCTCAATGTCACGCAATTGGCGACGCAAGCGATCCAGATTGCTGGTCAGCTCATCGAGCGAGCCACGCAATTGGCCCAAACGGGCTTCCAGACGCGCGCGTGTCATCATCACTTCACCAGCTTGGTTGACCATGCGGTCAAGCACCTGGGAACGGATGCGCACGGTTTGGCCGGCAGCGCGGCGCAACGGCAATATCGCGGGCATGGAGGCCACCGAGGACAGCGGAGCCAGGGACACCTTGACCGCCGACCCAGACGCGGGTGACAAGGTGGGCTGCAACGCTGTGTCTTCGACCGCAGACTCGGTCGACTCGGGCAGGGTCAAAGCCTGCGCGGGCGTGGCTTGCAAGGCGGCAAATACACCCGAGATGTCATCCAGACGGGCCAGCAAGGGTTCAATATCTTCAGGTCGCGCTGCCTGCAGATCAATGCCTTCTACCGCTGATTCGAGGCGGTGGGCCATTTCCCCCAAACGCATGGCTCCGGCCAATCGGGCGCTGCCTTTGAGGGTGTGCAACAGGCGCAAGGCTTCCTGACGTGCACTCAGATTGTCCGGGCGTGCGCTCCATTGGCGCAGGGCCGCGCTTAACTGCGGCAACAGGTCAAGTGCTTCTTCTTCAAAAATCGGAAACAGATCCACATCAAGCATGTCTTGTGCATCGATATCGTCTGCGCCTGCATCCACCGGTTGCGCGGTCGGCTTGGTCAATGACACATCAACCAAAACAGGCCGTGTGGCTGCGGGGGCAGGTTCAGTGGCAACGGGGTGAGCCGCCCCATCCTCTGCACCAAACAGCGAGGAGAATTCGTTTTCAGACACCACAAAATCGGTAGCCCAATCGGTTTCAGATTCGGCTGCAACGGCTGCTTCGGACGAAAAATCGGTGTCCAGCAGGTCCTGCAAGGCGGCCAAGTGGTCTGGATCAGACTCTTTGAGGAACCCGGCTGCAAACTGGTGCAACAAACGCCGAATGTCTTCCGCCACAGCCACAAACAAAGTGGCATGCGCGGGCAAGCTGACACCAGCCAGTTGCACATGGGCCAGCGCGTGTTCAAGCGCACGCGACAGTTCAGACAGCGCCATGAAACCAACCGTTGCCGAACTGCCAGCGAGAGAATGCGCCAGCGACGTGGCGTGCTCCGGCACGGGCCGATCCAGTTCCAGCGACCACTCCGTCAATTCGGTCAACAGCCGGCGTGACCATTCATCCGCTTCATTCAGGTAAACGTTGTACAGCGGAATGCCAATGCGCAGGCTGCCGATCACCTTGACTTGTTCGTCAACTACCGCCGCTGGGGTGGCCTCGGGTTCAACCTCGGGCATGAATTCGGTCGCCAGCACCGTGTCATGATCTGAATCAGATGCTGCATCCAGGTGCGCTGGCTCAACATCTGCCATCTGTACCGGGGCAGCTGCAGTCATTTCATCCGCAAGCAAGTGCGTCGCACCAAAATCCGACAAATCAGTCGGTTCAAACTCAAGCGCAAAATCTGCCACAGGCTGGGAGGGTGGCTGCAGCTCTGACTCTGGCTCTGGAAGCAACGTTTCAAAGTTCACCCCAGGCGACACCAGCGCTTCAGCGGGGGCTTCAGACGGGGCCAAATCAGCTGTTTGATCAGCGGATTTGGGAGACGCAGGCGCTGCAGTTTGCACAGGCAAATCGGAGCCTGTATTTTCAAGCCGCAAAAGATCTGCGGCCACACGGAAAGGCTGCGCGCTCCAATGCGCATCAGCGGACGCAGCAATGTCATCAACCCACTGCTGCAGCGCTGTCAAGGCTTGCCCCGACAGTTTCATCAGTTCTGGGCTGACCGGCTCACGTCTGGGCAACCACGCATTGATCATCTGCTCCATGGCCCATGCAGCCTCGCCAAACTCGTTCAAGCTCACCATGCGTGAACTGCCCTTGAGGGTGTGGAATGCGCGCCGCAAACCGGCTTGCTGATCGAATGCGGCCGGGTCTTCATGCAGCACAGCCAACGCCTGCATGCCTTCCATGAACACGCCGCGCGCTTCGTCCAGGAAAATTTGGCGCAGTTCGGCATCATCCTCTTCGTCACTGCCGACATCCTGGGTGGGTGGTTCTGCCACGTGTGGGGTTGGCGCTGCACGCATCGGCTCGGCTGGTGCGGGCTGGGCTTGAAGTGGCAACTCAAACGGTGAGGGTTCGGTGTCCAGCCCTGACACATCAAAGTCGGTTGCGAAACTGTCAGACAGCGCTTGCGGCACGGGCGCTTTGCTACGCCCCATCAAAGACCTGAATTCACCCGACACTTCATCATAGACAAACAATTTTTTCGCCAACTCACGCTGGTAGCTGAGCATGTCAATCAAAAAGCCCATGACACCCAAACTGTTGCCCAGTTTCTCGAACACACCCGATTGAGCCAGTTCAGCCGGCACGTCACTCAGCAGACACTGCTCTACTTGGTCGCGCATGCGCAGCGCAGCCAAAGCGGCCTGATCCAGGCCCA
>JBGSRY010000481.1:0-2160 GCA_041737325.1 Rhodoferax sp.
GCACTTGGCTCTTATGTCCAGTGAAAACAGGGCAGCACATGCACTGGGGCGCACTTATCCAGGTGGTTTGACCACTTTTACGGGTTTGATGAATGCCAAAGCCCAATTGCTGGGCATGAAAGATACGCGTTATGTAGAGCCTACAGGCTTGTCGAGTGAGAATCGCTCCAGCGCAAGCGACCTCGTCAAGTTGGTTGATACGGCCCACAAACACCCTTTGCTGCGTGAATTGACCACTTCGCCAGGTTTCCAGGTTGCTGTGGGTAACCGTGTACTTCAGTACAACAACACCAACCGTTTGGTCAAAAATTCATCGTGGGAAATTGGATTGCAAAAAACAGGTTACATCGCTGAGGCCGGACGTTGTCTGGTGATGCAAACCAAAATTGCGGGCCGACAACTCATCATGGTGTTTTTGGACTCTGCCGGGTCGCTGACCCGCATAGCAGACGCGCAGCGTGTCAGGCACTGGCTCGAATCTGCACCGCATGCGGCTGCGTTGGTGTCACAGTCTGAAAATCACCTGGGTGTGTAGGACACCTGACTCAGCTCATGCCTGTTGAGTCTGGAATCCCAGGTTTTGTGAAATTTCGTTCGCAGTGGTCTTGAGCTTGTTGATCCAGGAGTCATCCATTCGGGAGGCCGGTGCAGAAATGGACAGCCCGGCCACCAATTTTCCCTGGTCATCGTATATACCGGCTGCCATGCAACGCACGCCCAATTCCAATTCTTCGTTATCGTTGGCGTAGGCATCTCGGCGCACTTTGGCCAATTCACGTTCTAGCGAAGGTAACTGGGTCAAACTGTTTTTGGTATGACCACTTAAGCCCGTTCGTGTTGCGTAAGCCCGAACCCGGGGCGCATCATCTGCGGCCAGAAACAGTTTACCGACAGAGGTCAGGTGCAAGGCGGCACGCCCACCGATGGCGCGAATCACCTGCATGCCGGAGCGCTCGCTGTACGCACGTTCCACATAAACGATCTCATCACCCTGGCGAACACTCAAATTGACCGGTTGCTGGGTCAATCGATGCAGTTCATGCATGGGGGCCAAGGCCGCATCGCGCACGTTGAGCCTGTTTTTGACCAAATTGCCCAGCTCCAGCAAGCGCATGCCAAGCCTGTAACTGCCGGACTGCGGGCGATCTACAAAACGGCCAATAGCCAGATCGTTCAAAATGCGATGTGTGGTGGAGGGGTGCAGGCCGGTTTTTTCACTGATCTCTTTGAGTGAAATGGCCTCTTCACGGGATGCCAGCACATCCATCACGGCAAACAAGCGTTCAATCACTTGTACGGTGGGGGTTTCGGGTATCCCTGGGTCTGACTTGCGCATGAAAACTCCTGTGTACAGCGTCATTTTATCTGGCGGAAAATGCGCGGCCGTTTGCAGCTACCCGACTGGGCGAAGCCATTGACCATTCAACAGCAGCTCATGTGGTTTGAATCTGGTTTTGTAAGACATCTTTTGGCACTCTTCAATCCAATAACCCAGATAGAGATAGCGCAGTCCACGGGCACGGGCATACTGAATTTGCCACTGCACATTGAATGTGCCGTAACTTTGACATGGCTGCGGTTCATAAAAGGTATATACAGCAGACAAGCCGTCATGCAGTTGATCAACGATGGACACCATCCGCAGGTCATTGGACGAATCGGCTTCTCTAAATTCGATCAAGTACGAATTCATTTGCGAATCAATCAGAAATTCCCGGTATTGCGCCACATCATCCACATCCATGCCACCATGTTCATGTCTGGCGTGTTGGTAGCGTTGGTACAGGGCGAAATGCTCGTCTGAAAAGAATGGCCGGGTGCTGTGGGTGTGCAGTTGCTGGTGCTGTCGCGCTGCACGTCGCTGACTGCGATCCGGCTGGAACTCATTCACCGCGATTCGAATAGAGGTGCAGGCCTGACAGTGGTCGCAGCAGGGGCGATAAATAAAATTGCCACTGCGACGAAAACCTTGGTGAACCAAGTCGCTGTAAAGTTCGTTTCCAATCGGTGTGTCAGGTTCGGCGACTTGCGAGCGGGCAATGCGGCCTTCCATATAACTGCATGAATACGCAGCGGTGGCATGGTACTTCAGCGTGTGCGATGAAAGGGCGGTGTGCTGCATCACGTGTGATCTAGTTCAGATAGGACAATGTTGTTCCA
>JBGSRY010000489.1:0-3530 GCA_041737325.1 Rhodoferax sp.
GGAACGGCCGACACCGAAGCCTATGAATTCCAGGAAATATACGGCCTGGAGACGGTGGTGATGCCACCCAACAAACCCAGTCGGCGCGACGACCAGCTGGACCGGGTTTACAAAACCACCAAAGAAAAATACGACGCGGCCATCGCTGACATTCGTGAATGTTACGAGCGCGGTCAGCCGGTGCTGGTGGGCACCACGTCGATTGAGAACTCGGAAATCATTGCCGAACTGCTGATCAAAGAAAAACTGCCGCACCAGGTGCTCAATGCCAAGCAGCATGCCCGCGAAGCCGACATCGTGGCACAGGCTGGGCGCGCCAAGATGATCACCATTGCCACCAACATGGCCGGGCGTGGTACCGACATTGTGCTGGGCGGCAACATCAGCAAAACAGTGGAAGCGATTGAAGCTGACGAGTCACTCAGCGCTGAGCAAAAGCAGCAGCAGGTAGAGGCTGTCAAAGAACAATGGCGCAAGGACCACGAAGCCGTGACGGCCTTGGGTGGCCTGCGCATCATCGCCACCGAGCGGCATGAATCGCGCCGCATTGACAACCAGCTGCGGGGTCGGTCTGGCCGCCAGGGTGACCCAGGGTCGTCGCGTTTTTACCTGAGCCTGGACGATGCCTTGATGCGCATCTTTGCCGGTGACCGTGTCAAAGCCATCATGGATCGCCTCAAAATGCCTGAAGGCGAAGCGATTGAAGCCGGTATCGTGACCCGCAGCATCGAGAGTGCCCAGCGCAAAGTGGAAGCGCGCAACTTTGACATGCGCAAGCAGTTGCTGGAATACGATGATGTGGCCAACGACCAACGCAAAGTGATTTACCAGCAACGCAACGAAATTCTGGATGCAGCTGACCTGGGCGCACAGGTGCAGTCGTTGCGCGAAGGCTGTTTTGAAGACCTGGTGCGCCAGTACGTGCCGCACGAGTCGGTTGAAGAGCAATGGAACTTGCCCGCCCTGGAGCGCAGCTTGTCGGACGAATGGCAGCTGACGCTGGCGCTGCAGCACCAGGTGAATGCCGCATCGGCCATCACCGACCATGACATTCTGGACACCGTGCGTCAGCACGCCAACAGCGTGTTTGATGCCAAGGTCGCCCTGGTGGGGGTTGAGAACTTTACCCAGTTTGAACGCATGGTGCTGCTGCAAAGCATTGACACCAACTGGCGTGACCACCTCAGCGCGCTGGATTATTTGCGCCAGGGCATCCACTTGCGCGGCTATGCGCAAAAGCAGCCCAAGCAGGAGTACAAGCGCGAAGCGTTTGAGCTGTTTGGGCAAATGCTGGATGCGGTCAAAAACGAAGTCACCAAAGTGCTGATGACCGTCCACATTCAGTCCAATGAAGAGGCAGCAGCCGCTGCGCAAGAGATGGAAAACCGCGCCGAGCGCGTCAGCAACGTCACCTACAGCGCGCCCACAGAAACGGGACAGGTGCAAATCTCGGTCGACGAAACCACCGTACCGCTGCAAGTGCCGCGCGTTGGACGCAACGAGCCTTGCCCCTGTGGCAGCGGTAAAAAGTACAAGCAATGCCATGGCAAATTGTCTTGATGGCAGTCGCTTCGCAAGATCGGGCCCGGTGCCCGATTTTTTTCGATCAAAAATGCTTGGTTGAATCATTTATTTTGAAAGCCTGATATGTCCGTGAATCTTGTTGCACCTGATGCGTCTGCGTTGTTCCCCATAGCCGGTGTGCGCATCGGCGTGACCGAGGCGGGTATCCGCAAGGCCGATCGCAAAGACCTCACCGTGGTGTTGATCGATGAAGGTGCTGCGGTGGCAGGGGTGTTTACCCAGAACCGTTTTTGTGCCGCACCGGTGCAAATTTGCCGTGAACATCTGGCCCAGGGCAAAGGCATCCGCGCCCTGCTGATCAACACCGGCAACGCCAATGCCGGCACGGGTGAAGACGGCCGCGCCCGTGCCATCCACACCTGTAAAGCCCTGGCCGCACAGCTGCAGCTGCAAGCCGCCCAGGTGCTGCCTTTTTCCACCGGTGTGATCATGGAAACCCTGCCCATTGACCGCTTGGAGGCGGCGCTGCCGGCGGCGCTGGCCGATGCCCAATCGGACCACTGGCTGCGTGCGGCGCAAGCCATCATGACCACTGACACCGTGCCCAAAGCCTTTGGCGTGCAGGTGCTGATCGACGGTGTGCAGGTCAGCATCACCGGCATCAGCAAAGGCGCGGGCATGATTCGCCCCAACATGGCGACCATGCTTGGCTTCATGGCCACGGATGCCTGCGTTGCACCTGCGTTGATGAAGCAGCTGGCGCTGGAGCTGGCCGAGGGCTCGTTCAACCGCGTCACCGTTGATGGCGATACCTCTACCAACGATTCTTTTGTGGTGATTGCCACCCACAAAGCAGCGCACCCACCCATCACCTCATTGGACAGCGGCGCTGGCCAAGCGCTTAAAGCCGCGATGCTAGGTGTGGCACAAAAACTGGCTCAAGCCATTGTGCGTGATGGGGAAGGTGCTACAAAATTTATAGCTATCAAGGTTGAAGGCGGGCAAACGCAAGCCGAGTGCCGCCAAGTGGCCTACGCCATCGCCCATTCACCCTTGGTCAAAACCGCCTTCTTTGCCAGCGACCCCAACCTGGGCCGCATTTTGGCGGCTGTGGGTTATGCCGGGATCGCAGATTTGGACCAGACCGGCATTGACCTGTATCTGGATGACGTGCACGTGGCGCTCAAGGGCGGGCGCAACCCCGACTACCGCGAAGAAGAAGGCCAGCGCGTGATGAAACAGGCCGAGATCACGGTGCGCGTGGTGCTGGGCCGGGGGGCGGCATCCGACACGGTGTGGACCTGTGACCTGAGCCACGATTACGTGTCCATCAACGCCGACTACCGCTCATGAATGCCGCGTTTGAGCGCCTGTTGGTGCGCGCTGAAGGCCTGATTGATCGCATCGAACGGGTGTTACCCCAGCCGCTGGCGCAACCTGACTGGTCAGCTTCCAGCGCGTTTCGTTACCGCAAGCGCAGCTCCGGGCGCAGCAGCCTGGAACCGGTGCGGCACATCGGCGCGATGAAGCTTGACGACTTGAAAGAAATTGACGCACAAAAAGAAAAAATCCAGCGCAACACGCTGCAATTTGTGCGCGGCCAGTTGGCCAACAACGTGCTGTTGACCGGCGCGCGCGGTACCGGCAAGTCATCGCTGATTCGCGCCTGTCTGAACGCCTACGCGGCGCAGGGGCTGCGCCTGATCGAAGTGGACAAGTCTGACCTGACCGACTTGCCCGACATCGTTGATCTGGTGTCCGCACGCCCTGAAAAATTCATTGTGTTTTGCGACGATTTGAGCTTTGAAGACGGCGAACCTGGCTACAAGGCGCTCAAGTCCACGCTGGACGGCTCGGTGGCCGCTACCACGCCCAATGTGCTGATCTACGCCACCAGCAACCGACGCCATTTGTTGCCCGAGCACATGAAAGACAACCTGAGCTACACGCACAGTGACGACGGTGAGGTGCATCCGGGTGAAGTGATCGAAGAAAAAATTTCCCTG
>JBGSRY010000511.1:0-3886 GCA_041737325.1 Rhodoferax sp.
CCACCGAGAGCCGCACCGACCTGGGCACCCTGCCTGCCTTGCCTGCGCAGCTCACCCCTGTGTGGACACTGCTGCAAGAACGTATCCAGCGCGCACCTGCTGCGTCGCGCTGACCCCATGAGCTACTGGCGCAGCCACCAGGGTGGCGGTATTTTGCTGATCATGGTGGCCACACTGTCGTTTGCCATGCTCGACACCGCCACCCGCCACATCACGCAACTGGCCCCGGTGCTGATGCTGCTGTGGTTTCGCTATGCGTTTCAGGCGGTGACCACGTTTGGCTTGCGTTTTCCGGTGCAAAAACGCGCGCTGTTTGCCACCCCGAACCCGCGTTTTCAGATGCTGCGCGGTGGCTTGCTGCTGTGCACCAGCCTGTGTTCGTTTTTTGGCCTGAAGTACCTGCCGGTGGCCGAATTCACCGCCATGGTGATGCTCACGCCCATGGTGGCCACGCTGATGGCGGCCTGGATGCTCAAAAACCATGTCGCTCCCCTGCGCTGGCTGCTGATGGCGGTGGGCCTGGCCGGTGTGCTGCTGGTGGTGCGCCCCGGTGGCCAGGTGTTTGGCTGGGCGCTGCTGTTTCCGGTGCTGCTGGTGGGCACCTACAGCTGGTTTCAGGTGCTGACCAGCCGCCTGAGCGGCGACGAAAACCCCTACACCACACACTTCTACACCGGCCTGGTCGGTGCGCTGGTAATGACCCCGGTGGTGTTTTTTGCCTGGGACACACAGGCCCTGCTGGCGCATTGGCCTTGGTTCATCGCGCTGGGCTTTTTTGGCACGTTTGGCCACCTGATGCTGATCCGCGCCTTCAACCGCGCCAGCGCCGTGGTGCTGTCGCCCTACCTGTACACGCAAATTGCCTTTGCCACGCTGCTGGGCTGGCTGGCCTTCAGCCACGTGCCCGACGCGTTGGCCTGGGCAGGCATGGCCGCCATTGCCGCCAGCGGCATCGGCAACGCCCTGGTGTCAGTCCGGGAAGCGGCGGGCAAGCGACAATAGACAAATGCCCCAGCTGTTTGAAATTCACCCCGACAACCCGCAACCGCGCTTGCTCAAGCAGGCCACCGCCTTGCTCGACAAAGGCGAGGTGCTGGCCGTGCCTACCGACTCCAGCTACGCCCTGGTGTGCCACCTGGACGACAAGGCCGCCGCCGACAAACTGCGCCGCATCCGTGGGGTGGACGACAAACACCACCTCACCCTGCTGTGCCGCGACCTGTCCGAGCTGGCCAATTACGCCCAGGTCGACAACCAGCAATACCGCCGCATCAAGGCCGCCACACCGGGGGCTTACACCTTTATTTTGCAAGCCACCAAAGAAGTGCCACGCCGCCTGAGCCACCCGTCACGCAAGACCATCGGCCTGCGCGTGCCCGACCATAAAGTACTCCAGGAGCTTCTGGCCCTCTATAATCAACCGCTTCTAGCTACTACTTTAATAGCAGAAGGTGCATCTGAGCCGATGAACGATGCCGACGACATTCGGGCCCATTACCACGGCCGCATTGCAGCGGTGATCGACTCCGGAGCCTGCCCGCGCGAACCCACCACAGTGGTGGACTTGACCGATGGCACGCCCGTCATCATCCGTGAAGGCCGTGGCCCACTGGCCGCGCTGGGCCTGTAAACCTGATTGCCTAACAACACCTGCACCCATGGACTTTGCCCACCTGATTCAAACCATCACCCTCTACGCCATTCCGGTGTTGCTGGCCATCACCCTGCATGAAGCCGCGCACGGCTATGCGGCCAAACACTTTGGCGACAACACCGCTTACATGCTCGGACGCGTCACCCTGAACCCGCTGCCGCACATCGACCCCATCGGCACCATCCTGATGCCGTTGCTGCTGTACGTGGCCACCTCGGGTGCCTTTTTGTTTGGCTACGCCAAGCCGGTGCCGGTGCGCTTTGGCAATTTGCGCAACCCCAAGCGCGACATGGTGTGGGTGGCGCTGGCGGGGCCGGGTTCCAACTTTGTCCAGGCCTTGTTTTGGGGCATCTTGCTGTACCTGTACCAAGGTGCGGGTGTGAATGAAGCCTTTTTGGTAGAAATGGCGCAAGGCGGCGTGCTGGTTAACGTGGTGATGGCTGTCTTCAACCTGTTCCCGCTGCCGCCGCTGGACGGTGGCCGCATTCTGGTCGGGCTGCTGCCTTACAAGCAAGCCATGCTGGTGTCCCGCGTGGAGCCCTGGGGCTTTTTCATCGTCATGGGCCTGGTGCTGGTCGGTGTAGTCAGCAACCTGTGGATGCGTCCGCTGATGGGGCTCACTTACCAACTCATCAACCTGTTGCTGTCACCGCTGGCCCTGCTGGTAGCCTGATTTTTATTTATTTGCTTTTTTCTCATGCGCACTGAACGTTTTTTAACCGGTATCACCACCTCTGGCACACCGCATCTGGGCAACTACGTGGGCTCGATTCGCCCGTCGGTGCAGGCCAGCCTGCGCGCCGGGGTGCAAAGCTTTTACTTTCTGGCCGACTACCACGCGCTGATCAAGATCGACGACCCGGCGCGCATCCAGCGCAGCACGCTGGAGATTGCCGCCAGCTGGCTGGCCTGCGGGCTGAACCCCGAGCGCGTCATTTTTTACCGTCAGTCTGACATCCCCGAAATCCCCGAACTCACCTGGTTTCTGAGCTGCGTGCTGGGCAAGGGCGTGCTCAACCGCGCCCATGCCTACAAGGCTGCGGTGGACAAAAACACGGCCGCAGGCACAGACCCTGATGCCGACGTGAGCGTGGGCCTGTTCATGTACCCGGTGCTGATGGGCGCAGACATTTTGATGTTCAACGCGCACCAGGTGCCCGTGGGGCGCGACCAGGTGCAGCACATCGAAATGGCGCGTGACATGGCCGCCAGCTTCAACCACCGCTACGGCGCGCACTTTACCGAGCCGCAGGCCGCCATTGAAGACAATGTGGCCACCCTGCCCGGCCTGGATGGGCGCAAGATGAGCAAGAGCTACGACAACACCATCCCGCTGTTTGCGCCGCGCGCCCAGTTGCAAAAACTCATTGCCAGCATCGTCACCGACAGCAAGACACCGGGCGAGCCCAAAAGCACAGAAGGCAGCGCCTTGTTCCAGATTTACCAGGCCTTTGCCAGTGCCGATGAAACCCGCACCCTGCAGCAGGCCTACGCCAACGGCATTGCCTGGGCGGATGCCAAGCAGATCGTGTTTGAGCGCATCGACCGTGACATCTCCCCGCTGCGTGCCAGCTATGAAGCACTGATGAACGACCCCGCGCGCATCGAAGCCATTCTGCACGCCGGGGCCGCCAAGGCCCGCGCCATAGCCACCCCGTTCATGACACAACTGCGCCATGCCGTGGGCCTGCGTGACCTGCGCGCACAGGCCGCAGCGAGTGTCAAGGTGGCCAAGGCGGCACTACCCCTGTTCAAGCAATACCGCGAACAAGACGGGCAGTTTTACTTCAAGTTGCAAGCTGCCGACGGCCGCTTGCTGCTGCAAAGTACGGCCTTTGCCAACCCAAAAGACGCAGCCCAGGCCATCGGCCAGTTGCAACTGCAAGGCGCTGCGGCATTGACCAGTTTGGCCGCGCAAGTGGTTTTGCAGGACGGTGTTTCAGGCGCAGACGTGGACGCGGCGCTGCAAGTTTTACGCGATGCCAAAGCGCAGGCAAAAACGAAATAAGCCCCTGTACAATCGCGCCTTCGAGTTGCGGAGAAGTGGCAGAGTGGTCGAATGTACTTGACTCGAAATCAAGCGTAGTGGCAACACTACCGTGGGTTCGAATCCCACCTTCTCCGCCAGTGGTTTGAATGGAGTGCCACATGCGAACCCATCAGGAAATTGACGCACGAAGCCTGGCCATGCACCGTCTGATGGCTGCAAAGATTCGCAGCCAGCCGCACTTG
>JBGSRY010000524.1:0-7391 GCA_041737325.1 Rhodoferax sp.
AATCGAGTGGCGGCCATACGACGGGGCACTCAACCGCAAACCGAAGACCCCCTGACCGGTGCCGGCGTTCTCCCGCGCGGGGCGTGGCTGGCGGGAGAACGGCATACGGGCGTCCCTCGAAAGACACGACCGTATGCCGGGTAGTCTCGTTTGTTTCTCGTCCCCGTGTTGGTGGCCTTGCCTTTCAAATTGATGATTTTTGTCTTGGCTGATGGCTGGAATCTGCTTTTGGGTTCGTTAGCAGCCAGTTTTGTGACGTGAGGTCGTGCTGTGAACTCGCAAATGGTATTGACCATGGGGCAGGAAGCCTTGTGGATGCTGCTGATGGTTTCTGCCCCTGTGCTGGGGGTGGTGCTGGTGGTCGGGTTATTGGTCAGTCTGTTCCAGGCAGTCACGCAAATCAATGAAGCTACGCTGGCCTTTGTGCCCAAACTGTTGGCCGCCGTGGCTGTATTTGCGCTGGCCGGTCCCTGGATGTTGGCTACCTTGGTCGACTACATCCGCAGAACCATGGAAGCGATCCCGGCTTCGGTCATGTAAGCACGCGGCATGATCACATTCACCGAGGCGCAACTGACCGCATGGTTGTCGCCGCTGATCTGGCCGTTTTTGCGCACCTTGGCGGTGTTTACTTCTGCGCCAATTTTTTCATCCAGAGCTTTCCCGGTTCGGGTTCGAATTGGACTGGCATTTTTTGTGGCCTTGGCGGCGCAACCCAGTTTGGATGGACAAACGGTTGTCGGCATCAACGATGCCGGCGCTTTCGGTGCCGTGCTGCAGCAGGTGGGTGTTGGGTTGGCGATTGGTTTTGCCATTCGGGTGGTTTTTGCGGCTGTCGAGCTGGCGGGTGAAGTGGTTGGCTTTCAGATGGGGTTGAGTTTTGCTTCTTTTTTTGACCCGTCGATGGGTGGGCAGTCCAGTGCTGTGGCGCGTTTTTTTGGGCAAATGGCCGCATTCATGTTTGTGGTTATGAATGGTCATGTGCTGGTCTTGATGACCGTAGTTCAAAGTTTTTCGGTGTTTCCGGTCGATCAAAATTTTTTGGAAGCAGTCAAGCAAATCCGCATGGTTGACCTGGGGGCTGGGTTGTTCGCCAGCGGATTGTGGATGGCGCTGCCCATGGTGGGTATGTTGATGTTTGCCAATCTGGCGCTGGGTATCGTGTCACGTGTAGCACCGCAAATGAATATTTATGCAATTGGGTTCCCCATCACACTGACCGTGGGGTTGGTAGGCATGGCCGTGACCTTGCCGATGCTGGATCAGCCATTTTTGTCTCTGATGGGACATGCCATCGAGCTTTTTGCAGCCAAATAGTTTTATTGTCTAGACAAGACCGCTGCGGATGGCGTAAACCGTCAACTCGGAATTGTTGGACAGTTTCAATTTTTCAAGCACCCGCGCGCGGTAAACGCTGACGGTTTTGGGACTCAGCATGAGTTCTTCTGCAATGTCCGACAAGCGTTTGCCAGAGGCAATTTTCAGCAGCGTCTGGAGTTCACGCTCAGACAGACAGGCATGGGGACTGGCACTGTCGGGTGTGCTCAGGTTGTCTACCAGCATTTGAGCCACGCCAGGGGTGACATATTTGCGGCCCTGTGCCACCGTGCGAACCGCGGTGATCAGCTCAGCCGGGTCGCCAGCTTTGTTCAAGTAGCCTTGCGCCCCGGCTTTCAGACAACGAATCGCGTATTGATCCTCTGGGAACATCGAGACCATCAGCACTTTGATGGGGGAATCGGCCTCACGCAAACTTGCCAACACCTCCAGCCCGCCGCGTCCAGGCAGGTTGATGTCGAGCACCAGGACATCACACGCGTGGCTTCGCATTGTGTCGCGAACTTCTGAATAGCTGCCGGCTTCAGCCGTGACCTGGATATCAACCGCCTCGGTCAGCGTGTCACGAATGCCGCGGCGAACCATCGCATGGTCGTCGCAAAGTATGACTCGAATCATGTGTTCAACCCTCTTGTCGCGTCGTGTGCCAATGGCTTGACAGGAACGGAAAGAAGAATAGTAGTGCCTGAACCGGGCATGGAACTGACATCCAGCCAGCCGCCTACCGTTCTGGCACGCTCTTTCAGACCTCGAATACCAAAAGAATTTGTTTTGGTGAGGTCGGTGCCTTGAATGCCGATGCCGTTGTCGGTGACTTCCAGCGTCAATACACCTTCAGCATCTGATAACTCAATGTTGACCTGTGTGCATTGCGCATATTTTGCGATGTTGGTCAAGGCTTCTTGCGTGGTGCGGTAAGCGGTCAGCTGGGCGGCTTTGGGTAAATGTTCAAAGCTAGGTTGCGAGCGGATCGTGACGGGAATACTGGTTCGTTTTGAAAAACTGGCGGCCAACCATTCAACAGCAGCCACCAAGCCCTGATCCAATACGGCGGGGCGCAGGTTCATCATGATGCGTTGGCTGGCCTGGAGGGCGTGTGCCAGCATGTCACTGGCTGCCGCCAGGTGGGCCAGCACAGCCGGTTCTGCGGTGTGCCTTGAAATCCATGACAGGTCAAACCGAACGGCAGCCAAAGAACCACCAATGTCGTCATGAATTTCCCGCGCGATGGCTGCACGCTCTTGTTCAATGGTGGTTTGCAAGTGCTCGGCAAAATTGGCCAGTCGCTGCTCTGATGCCGTGAGTTCGGCATCCGCAGCTTCTTTTTCCAACTGGATGCGGTGCATTTCAAGGGCACGTTCCAACACCCGCCTGAGCTTGCCCATGTCGTCCTTGGGCAGGTAGTCGCTGATACCGATTTTGATGGCCTCTACAGCCGCCGACTCACCGATCGCACCGGAGAGCAAGACAAAAGGCGTTCGGCACAGTTTGTGCCGCATCAGTTCCCAAGCATCCAGTGCGGTAAAGCCCGATAACCGATAGTCGGCCAGCACCACGTCAAAGTTGATTTTTTCCAGCGCTTGGGTAAAGCTCTCCAGCGTCTCAATCCGACGGATATCAAAATTCAAGCTGGAGCGTTCCAAGGCGCGCTTGACCAGTTCATGGTCGAGCGTCGAATCTTCCAGATGCAAAATGCGCAAAGTGGGGTTGGTACGGGTGTTGCTGTTCATATTTGGCGCTATGATTGTCTGCGATCAGAAGGGTAAAGTGCTTAGCTTTTTGTCCATAGGAGCATCGATTGGCCATGTCGCCTGATGAAACACCGTTTTCGGTTCCAACGGTTGAGCTTCCGGTCATGCTGGTGGCTGAAGTGCAGGATTCGTTGTTGGTTGTTGTGCATGATCTCAGCCGTCTGGATGGTTTGCTGGCGCACACCATGGAAAATCTGATGACGCGTTTTACCTCGGCAAGCGCAAACTTGTCGGAGCCAGCGTTTGCCGCTGTCAAAGAGCTTGACGAAGTGCGCGTGGCGTTGCGCGCCGCAGTCACTGAATTGCAGTTTCAGGACATGGCCTCCCAGTTGATCATTCACACTTCAAAAATTCTTCAAGGGTGTGCTTATCGCCTGGCATCAGATGCCATGGGTTATGAAGATGGTGAAGCCGTGCCGTTTGTTGAGGAAGTGCCCGAGCGACCTAATCCTGTGACACAGGATGAAATGGAAGCCGGGTCGATTGAGCTTTTTTAAATTTCTGGTGACAGATTGGAATAGTCGGAGTTTTACATGCCTTTAATACTCGCTGTTGATGATTCGCCATCCATGCGAAAAATGGTTTCATTCACTTTGACTGGAGCCGGTTATCAGGTGGTGGAGGCGGTGGATGGTGTGGATGCGTTTGAAAAGGCCCAGGCCCAGACCTTTGACTTGGTATTAACAGATCAAAACATGCCGCGGCTTGATGGGTTGGGGCTCACACGCAAATTGCGTGAACATCCCCAGTTCAAAACCATTCCGATTCTGATGCTGACCACAGAGTCAAGCGATCTCATGAAGCAAGCCGGCCGGGCGGCTGGCGCAACCGGGTGGCTGGTCAAACCGTTTGACCCAGCGCGTTTGATTGACGTGATCAAAAAAGTCATCAAGTAACACGGGCTTAACCACTCATTCAATTTTCGAAAAAATGTCAGGAGACAGTCATGGCGGAAGTGCATCAAGACACCGGTGGTTCTGGGTCTGATTTCGATCTCAGTCAGTTTTACCAAATCTTCTTTGAAGAGGCGGGCGAAAATCTCGATTTGATGGAGCAGATGCTGCTCAATTTGAACCTTGAGACGGCAGATGATGAAGAGCTCAATGGCATCTTTCGCTGTGCGCATTCCGTTAAAGGCGGCGCCGCTACGTTTGGATTCTCGGATGTGGCTGAATTGACCCACCAAATGGAGTCGCTGCTTGATCGGTTGCGCCGACATGAGTTGCAGCCCAATGCAGCCATGGTTGATGTGCTGCTCGAGTCGGCAGATGCCTCGCGTGGCTTGTTGGCCAGACACCAGGCGGGTGATGAGGGTGCTGGGCCATCCACAGCAGATTTGGTGACCCGGATACGTACGCTTGCCAGTGGCCAAATGCCAGCACCTGCAACGGCCACTGCAGCTGTGGCGGTCGCATCCGCACCCGCCATGAAAGCTGCAGAGGTAGCTGTGGTGAACAAGTCGGTGGCTGTGGATGGGGTACGCCATCTGGATATTCGTATCAGCCAACTTGATCGCGAAGATCAGGTGGTTGCACTGATGGAATTGTTCCGTGACATACCGGGTCTGGGTGACATCAAGGCGCAGCCTTGGACCGCAGGAACGCCACGTGTGTTTGAGGTCAACACAACCTCCTCGAATGAAGACTTGCTGGATTTGTTTGCTTTTCATGTGTCGCGTGAACAAGTGGTGATTCATGAGAATGAGGACGAACTGGCGCACGCTGTGAATGCAGCGTCGCAACAGGCGACAGCACCTGAAGGTTTTGGTTTCTTTGATGGCGCTCCAGGTGCCCCCGGTACGGTGACGGTGGCTGTTGCGGTTCCAGCTGCTGCGCCCGTGACAGCAGCGGTTGTCAAAGCAGCTCCTAAAGCGGCCAGTGTGGCCAGTACCGTGACGGCACAGCCTGAGGCAGCCACGATCCGTGTGGCCATCAGCAAGGTTGATCAATTGATCAATTTGGTAGGGGAACTGGTGATCACCCAAGCCATGCTGGCACAAAACAGCCGGGCGCTTGACCCGGCGCTGTACCAGCAACTGTTGACAGGACTGACCGATCTGGATCGCAACACCCGTGACTTGCAAGAGTCAGTCATGTCGATTCGGATGATTCCAATGTCGATTGTGTTCAGCCGTTTCCCGCGCATGTTGCGCGATTTGGCTGGAAAATTAGGCAAAAAAGTCAACTTTGTGACCTTGGGTGAGGCTACCGAACTGGACAAAGGCCTGGTTGAAAAAATCACTGACCCCTTGACCCATTTGGTGCGCAACAGTTGTGACCATGGCATCGAAATGCCGGCTGACCGGATCAAGGCCGGCAAGGCCGAGACCGGCACGATCACGTTGTCAGCCGCGCACCAAGGTGGCTCCATCGTGATTGAAGTGCGCGATGATGGCAAGGGCATGTCGCGCGAAAAAATTCTGTCAAAGGCCAGAGAAAAAGGCTTGGACGTATCTGACTCCATGACCGATGCCGAGGTCTGGCAACTGATTTTTGCACCTGGCTTCTCGACTGCAGAGGTGGTCACTGATGTGTCCGGGCGCGGGGTTGGCATGGATGTGGTTAAACGCAACATCACGTCACTTAACGGTACGGTTGAAATTGATTCCTCCGAAGGCTATGGCATGAAAGTGTCGGTGCGATTGCCATTGACCTTGGCCATCATGGATGGCATGTCGGTCGGGGTTGGTAACGAGGTTTACATCCTGCCTTTGTCGTCGGTGGTGGAATCGTTCCAGGTGAAATCCGATGCCGTCAGTACCGTCGGCCAAGGGGCTCAATTGGTCAAAGTGCGTGATGAATACATGCCGGTGATTGAGCTTGAAAAAGTGTTCCAGGTGCCCCGCTTTGACTCAGAGAAAGTCAGCGACATCATGGTGGTGATCGAAGCCGAAGGCAGCCGTGTGGTGTTGTTGGTGGATGAACTGCTGGGTCAGCAACAGGTGGTGGTTAAAAACCTTGAGTCCAACTACCGCAAGGTTCCGAACGTTTCTGGGGCCACGATTCTGGGTGACGGCAAAGTGGCCTTGATTTTGGACACAGCAGCGCTGGTTCGTCGTTCCCGCCATTGAATTCTGAGCACGTTTGCAGGAGAAACAAGATGAGTGCAGTTGAAAAAGTAAATGAGTCGGTGGCAGCGGGTGCGCGTGAATACCTGACTTTCAAACTCGGCCAGGAAGAGTACGGCATTGACATTCTGAAAGTACAAGAAATTCGTGGCTATGAGCCTCCCACCCGAATCGCGAACGCGCCCGTCTTCATCAAGGGCGTGGTCAATTTGCGTGGCACCATTGTCCCGATTGTGGACATGCGCCTGAAATTCAACTGTGAGAGTGCAAAGTACGACTCCTTCACTGTGGTGATCATTCTTAATTTGCACCAGCGCATTGTGGGCATCGTGGTGGACTCGGTCAGCGATGTGATGCAACTTGCACCAGAAAATTTGCGTGCAGCGCCTGAAGTTGAAAGTGTCATTGACAGTGATTCCGTGATCGGCTTGGGCTCATTGGGGGACCGGATGCTGATCTTGCTTGATATTGAAAAATTGATGTCAGGGGTTGACATGGGCTTGATCTCTGATGCCTGCTGATCTTTCAACTTGAATCCAGATGGCAGTTTCCCGGTCAGATCCCTATAAGCAGGAGGCGGGCGCGTCTGAAGTACAAGGACGTGAATTCGCCTGGACGGATGCTGACTTTGACCGGGTTCAGGCCTTGATCTACCAACGTGCCGGCATCAGCCTGCACGACGGCAAACATGCCATGGTTTACAGCCGCCTGTCGCGCCGTCTGCGCGAGACCGGTCACCAAAGCTTTCGCGACTATTTGGGCTGGCTGGAGAACCATGATGGCACTGAGTGGCAAGAGTTTGTCAACGCACTGACGACCAACCTGACATCTTTTTTCCGTGAACAGCACCATTTTGAAATTTTCAGTCAGCACCTGAAAACGCATAAACCGCAGGGGGCGTGGAACGTATGGTGCAGTGCCGCGTCCACGGGTGAAGAACCTTATTCCATCTTGATGACAGCGGTTGAAGCCCTCGGCTCCCATGCCCAGTTACGACTGACCGCCAGTGACATTGACTCCAAGGTGTTGGCAACGGCTGCGCAAGGCGTTTACCGGCGCGAGAATCTGAAAAATGTCACTGAGCTTCAGTTGCAAAAATTTTTCCTGAAAGGTAAAGGCAGCAACAGTGGCATGGTCAGAATCAAGCCCGAGTTGCAACGCATGGTGGACTTCATCATCGTCAATTTGATTCGTGACGATTGGCCATTCCGTGAGCCCTTTGATGTGGTGTTCTG
>JBGSRY010000536.1:0-5379 GCA_041737325.1 Rhodoferax sp.
CTGTGTCACCCGGGGCGGTGAGCCGCAAACGTCGCAACCATTGGTCCAGTGAGCAGGATGCGCTGGCACACTTCCAGGGCAAACGTGCTTTTGCCAAATGGAACCCGCAAGTGCTGGCCGACTACATTGCCCATGGCACACACGATGCCAGCGTCAACGGCAAGCCGCAGCGCGTGTTGAGTTTCACGCGCGAAGTCGAAACCGCCATCTACAACACCCTGCCCAGCAACCTGGAGGCATTGATCAAACAACACCCGGTGAAATGCCCGGTGGCTTTCATTGGTGGCACACACTCGGCTGAAATGCGGCAGGTTGGCATGGCCCTGACCCAGCGCATCACCAAGGGTCGCATCATGATGCTCGACGGCACGCACCTGTTCCCAATGGAAAAGCCCCTGGCCACGGCCGCCGCCATTGAAGCTGCCCTTTTGAATATGTCACACTTGCAGCATGACGCAGGTGCAGCCCCTTCAACAACAAATTGAGCAACTCCAGCAGCAGCATGAACAGCTGCAGCAAGCCTGCGCCGCGCTCGAATCAGCCTGTGCCAGGCAGCAAACCGAAGCGCAAACCTGGGTCACCACCCGGGCCCAGGAATTGGCCGCAGAAAGGCAGCGGCAAATGCGCTCGCAGGCCCTGCAAACCGTTTTTTACCGCATCACCGAGCGGGCCACGGCCGACCTGTCGTTGTTTGATTTTGCCCAGCTTGCACACAGTCTTTTGTGCCAATTGATAGATGCCAAAAATTGCTACCTGGCGCTCTACCAGCCACACCAGCACACCTTGGACTTTCCCTATTACGTGGACGAGCGTGACGGTGACACGATGCAGTGCAACGATGTGCCGTACCGGCGTGGGCTGACTGAATATGTGCTGCGCACCGCCCAGCCCCAGCTGATTGACCAGCAACGTTACCAAGCCCTGCAGCAGGCAGGCGACATCACCGAGGCTACCGGCGACCTGAGCTTTTCCAGCTGGCTTGGTGTGCCCCTGCAAATACAGGGCGCAATCAGTGGCGTACTGGCGGTGCAACGCTATGAAGGTGCGGGCCGCTACAGCCAGGACGACGTGGATATTCTGAGTTTTTTCGGCAGCCATTTCAGCACAGCCATTGAACGCTACCAAACCACGCATGAGCTGCGCAAGTCAGAAGCTCGTTACCGCACCCTGATCGAAAAAGTGGGGCTGGGCGTGGTGGTACTGCAAGCCGGTCGCATCGTGTTTGTCAACCCCAGCATTGAGCAAACCACGGGCTACACCAAAGCGTACCTGATCGCCCATGCGTTCACGGACGTTGTGCACCCGGATGACCAAGCCAGTGTGCTGCAGCGCTACGCCTTGCGCCAGGATCAACCGTTCGGACACGGCTTTCAGACCCGCATTGTCACGGCTCAGGGTGCGGTGCGGTCACTGGAGTTTTCTGCTGTACCCATACAGTGGAACAAGCAGCCAGCCAACTTGCTGTTTGCGCTCGACATCACCGAGCGTTTGCTGGCTGAAGCGGCGCAGCGCTCTGCCCTGCAGGAGCAAACCGAACTCAACGCCATGAAGTCGCGTTTTATTGCCATGGCTTCACATGAATTTCGCACCCCGCTGGCCACCATCCATGGCTCGGTGGAGTTGCTGCGTCACTATGACAGCCGACTCCGCACCACGCAAAAACAGCAGACGTTGGTGAAGATCGCTGATGCCGTGCAACGCATGTCTGGGATGCTGGAAAGTGTGATGCAAATGGGGCACGAAAATGCCGGGCAAATGGTCTTCAAACCCGCTGCGGTGGCACTGCTGCCCTTGCTGCAAAATATTTGCAATGAACTGCAGCTCGCGGTGGCAGCGTTCAGCCCCCCGGTTAGCCTGGTTGCAGACGCAACGTTGACCCAGCAGGAGCTGTGGCTCGATGCCACGCTGCTGCGCACCATTCTCAGCAACCTCTTGAGCAACGCGTTCAAGTACAGCGCGTATCAAACTGCCATCACGGTGCACCTGAGTCTGGACGCAGACCACCTGCTGCTGAGCGTGAGCGACCAGGGCATTGGCATCCCGGCGGCTGACCTGCCACAGTTGTTCGGCCACTTTCACCGCGCCAGCAATGTCGGCCTGCTGCCCGGTACCGGGCTGGGCTTGTCAATTGTCAAAGCTGCGGTGCAACTGCATGGTGGCCAGATCACTGTTGCCAGCCAGGTCGGTGCGGGCAGCTGCTTCACCGTTCATCTACCCACACAGGTGTGTGCATGAACACCCAGGCTCAATTGCGGGCACAGCTTGCCCAACTGCAAGCACAGCATCAGGCGCTGCTGCAGCAGCACGCCGTACTGTTGCAGCGCCAGACGCAACAGCAACAAGCGGCACAGCGCTGGCAGGACAACCGAACGCATGAGCTACAGGTGCAAACCCAGGAACACCGCAAGATTGAAACACTGCAGCGTGTGTTTTACCAAATTGCCGAACGCGCCACCGCCGGGCTCACGCTGTACCAGTTTTTGCAAGTGGTTCACACCCTGCTCAGTGAGTTGCTTTACGCTAAAAACTGCTACGTGTGCCTGTGCGATGAAACCTCTGACAGCAAAAATTTTGTCTACTACGTCGACGAGCGCGACGGTGACCGGCTGCAACTTGACCACGTGCCCATGCGCCGTGGTTTGACTGAATTTGTGCTGCGCACGCAAGCGCCCCAGATCATTGATGCACCACGGCTGCAGCACTTGCGCCGGCAGCACGAAATTGTGGATGATTTCGGCGACATGACCTTCACCTCATGGCTGGGCGTACCACTGAAAATCAACGATGCCACCGTGGGCGTACTGACCTTGCAGGATTACCAAAACAAAGTAACCTACACCGCCTCTGACGCGCAGCTGCTGACCTTTGTGGCGCACCACATCAGCAACGCCATTGCACGCCACCGGGCCATCACGGAGCTGGCCAGTGCCGAGGCCCAGTACCGTGCTGTGATCGACAACGTGGGGGCGGGCGTGGTGGTGGTGCAAGACGGCCGCATGGTGTTCGTCAACCCCAGCCTGGTTCAAATTGTGGGCCACCCGCAAGACTTCCTGTTGACGCAACCTTTCACCGCCACCATTCATCCCCAAGACCTGCCAGAGGCGGTCAACCGGCATCAGCGCCGCCTGCGTGGTGAACCGGTAGAAAGCAGCTATTCGTTTCGCATCATCACGCAAACGGGACAAGTGCGCCGACTGGAACTCTCTGCCGTGCTGATTGAGTGGAACGGCAAAGAGGCCACGCTGCTGTTTGTGATTGATGCCACCGCCCGCTTGCTGGCCGAAGAAAACCAGCAACTGGCGTTGCGCAAGCAAGGCGAACTCAACGCCATGAAATCGCGTTTTGTGGCCATGGCCTCGCACGAATTTCGCACCCCGCTGGCCCTTATCCAGGAGGCCACCGAACACTTGAGCCTGCACCACGAACTGCTGCGCGCCGAAGACCGAATCAACCAACTCGACCACATCGACGATGCCGTCGAGCGCATGACCCGTATGCTTGAAAACGTGTTGCTGATTGGCCGCTCAGACTCCGGAAAAATCGAGTTCAAACCCCGTTTGCTGCCTTTCACAGACTGGTGCATGGCACTGGTTGATGAACTCAGAAGCAGCATGGCAGCGCAGTTCCAGCAGATCCAGCTGGTGCTTGATCTGCCTGCCAAAACGCAACGTTTCTGGCTTGATGACACCTTGCTGCGCAACATGGTGAGCCAGCTGCTGGGCAATGCACTCAAGTTTTCAAGCGCTGGCAGCAGCATCTGGTTCAGTGCCAAGGCAGATGAACAGCAGCTGACTTTTTCCATCAAAGACCAGGGCATCGGTGTTCCGGCCGAAGATGTGCCGCACCTGTTTGAGAGTTTTCGACGCGCCAGCAATGTAGGCTCTATACCCGGTACTGGCCTGGGGCTGGCAATTGTGAAAGACTCGGTGACCTGGCACCACGGCAGCATCAGCGTCAGCTCAGAACCAGGGCGCGGCAGCTGCTTCACCGTGACCCTGCCGATCACCCCACCCGCGCTTGCAACTTGAGGCCAACACCATGCACATCCTGATTGTGGAAGACGAACCCACACTGCTTGAAAACCTGCAGTGGATGCTGGAGCTCGAAGGCTACACCGTGACCACGGCCAGTGACGGTCTGCAAGCCTTGGCCCAATGCCAGGTACAGCCCCCCGATTTGGTTCTGACTGACGTGATGATGCCGCGCCTGGATGGATATGGTCTGGTGCAGGCCTTGCGCGAAGATGCCAGCCTAAGCACCTTGCCGATCATCATGCTGACTGCCAAGGCCGATCGCAGCGATGTCCGTCAAGGCATGTTCGCAGGGGCCGACGACTACCTGGTCAAACCGTATCGGCGCGAAGAATTGCTCGAAGCCATCACGGTACGTCTCAACCGCAGTCTGCGCCAACACAAAGACTTGCAGCGCCAGCATGACCACCTGCGCCAGGCCCTGAACCGTGACCCGTTGACCGCCTTGGCCAACCGGCGCGGATTCGAACAAACGTTGGCTCTGGCTTTGACCTTGAGCCCACAAGCCGGTGACATGACGCTGCTGTGCCTGGGGCTGGACGGCTTCTCAAAAATCAACGACAGTTATGGCTCCCTGGTGGGCGACGAGGTGCTGCGTGAAGTAGCGCAGCGTTTGACCAGCTTCAGCGCAGCCCCTGACTTGCAAGGCGCGCAAACCGAAGTGGCCCGACTCAGCGGCGATTGTTTTGGCCTGTGCCTGAGCACCTCGCTGCTGCAGCAGCCGCTGCAAGCCTTGATCACGCGAACGCTGACCACCCTGAAGTTGCCGCTGACGGTTCAACAGCACCATCTGCATCTGAACGCCAGCGTCGGTGTCAGTCAGTCGGGGGCAGCGGGAACCTCGGCCACCGACCTGCTGCTGAACGCTGAATCGGCGCTGCACCACGCCAAACTGGCGGGCCCGGGCAGCGTGCAGATTTTTGATGCCGCCATGAACCAGCAAGTGATGCGCCGCCTGCACATCCACAATGAACTGCATGACGCAGTAGCCAAGCATCAATTGCAGGTGTACTACCAGCCGCAAATTGAGATTCAATCCGGCCGGGTGTGCTGGTTTGAGGCGCTGTCACGCTGGCAACATCCGACACTGGGTTGGGTGTCACCAGCCGAATTCATTGCCGTGGCAGAAGAAAGCGGCATCATTGTTGAGCTCGGTACCCAGGTGTTGCGCACCGCGGCCGCCCAAGCCGCCCAATGGCTGGCCCAAGGACACCAAGACTTTCGTATGGCGGTGAACCTGTCGGTGCGGCAATTTGTCGATGCCCAGTTGCCAGAGCTGGTGGCGCAAACCCTGCGCGACACCGGCCTGCCGGCCCACATGCTGGAGTTGGAAATCACCGAAAGCCTG
>JBGSRY010000547.1:0-4349 GCA_041737325.1 Rhodoferax sp.
GACCCGCTTGATCCAGGATTTTCCTGACTATGTGGGGTATTACGCCATTAAAAAATACCGCTATGCCGGTACACCGGCGGCCAACGACAACAACCGCAACCTGCTGTTGTTTCGCGACCCCACGGTGGACGGTCTTAAAACCGGTCACACCGAAGCGGCAGGTTATTGCCTGATTGCCACCGCCAAACGTGACGTGCCTGGTTTGGGTAAGGCCGGTGCGGCCACTGGGACACCCGATGCGGTGGGGCCGCGCCGTCTGCTGTCGATCGTGTTGGGCACGGCCAGCGAGAGTGCACGTGCCAATGAGTCACAAAAATTGTTGAATTGGGGCTACACCGCGTTTGAGGCGGTCAAGTTGTTTGAAGCCAACCAGACCGTGGTGGCCCCCAAAGTCTGGAAAGGCAAGGAGTCGACCGTCCAGTTGGGGCAGCCGCGCGCGATCGTGGTCGCCGTACCTGCGGGCAGCGGCGGCAAATTAGCCACCGAAGTGGTGCGCACCGAGCCTTTGGTGGCTCCGTTTGTCAAAGGACAGGCGCTGGGCACACTCAAAATCAGCAGTGCCGGACAAACGGTTGCTGAAGTGCCCCTGCTGGCGCTGCAAGGGGTCGAACAAGCGGGCGTGCTGGGCCGGGCGTGGGACGCGTTGCGGCTTTGGATCAAATAAAACCCGGTCGGAAATTGCATCTGGGTGCACGACCTGATATAGTCATGAGCTTTTCGGAATTTCCGAAGAGATTCACGTTTTCGTCGTTTTTGTTTTTGAACGTTTAGGGACGTTTAGTTTTTTAGGAGGCTCTAGTGCCAACCATCAATCAGTTAATCCGTCAGGGGCGTGCGGTTGAAACCGTCAAGTACAAGAGCCCTGCGATGGAAAATTCTCCCCAACGCCGTGGTGTTTGCACCCGCGTTTACACCACTACGCCCAAGAAGCCAAACTCGGCTTTGCGTAAAGTTGCCAAAGTGCGCTTGACCAACGGGTTTGAGGTGATTTCCTACATCGGCGGTGAAGGCCATAACCTGCAGGAACACAGCGTGGTGCTGGTTCGCGGCGGTCGTGTCAAGGATTTGCCGGGTGTGCGTTACCACATCGTGCGTGGTTCGCTTGACTTGCAAGGCGTGAAAGATCGCAAGCAGTCGCGCTCCAAATACGGTGCAAAACGTCCCAAAGCCAAATAAGCTGCTGGTTCGTTTGAATTAAAAGGTGTTTGTTTGCTGCGTGGCGCAGGAAATGAACGTAGTGACCCACTGTTCGGGTCGAGTAAGTGAGAGTCTTATTGGTTAACTCTCGCGGTGTTTGAAAAAACGCCAACTGAAGCAATAGAGGTGAAATATGCCACGTCGTCGCGAAGTCCCTAAACGTGAAATCCTGCCGGATCCTAAATTCGGCAATGTTGAGCTGTCCAAATTCATGAACGTGATCATGGAAGGTGGCAAAAAAGCGGTTGCAGAGCGCATCATTTATGGTGCCTTGGAGCAAATCGAAAAGAAAAATCCGGGTAAAGATCCGGTTGAAGCCTTTACTTTGGCGATCAACAACGTCAAGCCCCTGGTTGAGGTGAAGTCCCGCCGTGTAGGTGGTGCCAACTACCAGGTGCCGGTTGAAGTGCGTCCGGTTCGTCGCTTGGCCTTGAGCATGCGCTGGATCAAGGAAGCGGCCCGCAAACGTGGCGAAAAGTCCATGGCGCTGCTTTTGGCCAATGAGTTGATGGAAGCCACCGAAGGTCGTGGTGGTGCCATGAAGAAGCGTGATGAAGTTCACCGCATGGCTGAAGCCAACAAGGCGTTCTCACACTTCCGTTTCTAAAACTCCACAGCGCGGCATTCAGATTGTCTGCATGCTGCGCACTCAGGCCGCCATCCGGGTGGCCTTTTGTCTTTATAGATACTGATCACCTAAGGATTCATCATGGCTCGCCATACTCCCATTGAGCGCTACCGCAACATCGGTATTTCTGCGCACATCGACGCTGGTAAAACTACCACCACTGAGCGTATTCTTTTCTATACCGGTGTGAACCACAAAATTGGTGAAGTGCATGATGGCGCAGCCACCATGGACTGGATGGAGCAAGAGCAAGAGCGCGGCATCACCATCACTTCTGCGGCAACCACTTGCTTCTGGAAGGGCATGGAAGCCAATTTTGCCGAGCACCGCATCAATATCATTGATACCCCCGGCCACGTGGACTTCACCATTGAGGTGGAGCGCTCCATGCGCGTGCTCGATGGTGCGTGCATGGTGTACTGCGCCGTGGGTGGTGTGCAACCTCAATCTGAAACCGTTTGGCGTCAGGCCAACAAGTACAAAGTGCCGCGTTTGGCCTTTGTCAACAAGATGGACCGTACCGGTGCCAACTTCTTCAAAGTTGTCGATCAGATGAAGCTGCGTCTGAAAGCTAACCCGGTGCCGATCGTGATTCCGATCGGTGCTGAAGAAAATTTTGTTGGTGTGATTGATTTGCGCAAGATGAAAGCCATCATCTGGGATGAAGCTTCACAGGGTATGAAGTTCACCTTTGAAGAAATTCCCGCTGACATGCTGGCGCAAGCCAAAGAATGGCGCGAAAAAATGGTTGAAGCCGCTGCCGAAGCCAATGAAGAGCTGATGAACAAATACCTTGAAGAAGGTGATTTGTCTGAAGATGAAATCACGCTGGGTTTGCGCACCCGTGCCATTGCCTGTGAAATTCAACCCATGTTGTGTGGCACAGCCTTCAAGAATAAAGGTGTGCAGCGCATGCTCGATGCGGTGATTGAATTGATGCCTTCGCCCCTGGATGTGCCGCCTGTGCCAGGTTTTGATGAAGACGAGCATGAAGTTCATCGCAAGGCGGACGACAAAGAGAAGTTTTCAGCACTGGCCTTCAAATTGATGACCGACCCGTTTGTGGGGCAGTTGACTTTTGTGCGTGTTTACTCGGGTGTGTTGACCAAAGGCGACACGGTTTACAACCCGGTGCGCGGCAAAAAAGAGCGCATTGGCCGGATTGTGCAAATGCACGCCAACAAGCGTGAAGAAGTCAGCGAAATTGTGGCAGGCGACATTGCCGCTTGCATCGGTTTGAAAGATGTGACCACGGGCGAAACCTTGTGTGATCCTTCTGCGGTCATCACCCTGGAGCGCATGGTGTTCCCTGAGCCGGTGATTACCCAGGCCGTAGAGCCCAAGACAAAAGTTGACCAGGAAAAAATGGGCATTGCCCTGCAGCGTTTGGCGCAAGAAGACCCGTCTTTCCGCGTCAAGACGGACGAAGAATCAGGCCAAACCTTGATTGGTGGCATGGGTGAATTGCACCTTGAAATCATTGTGGACCGCATGAAGCGCGAATTTGGCGTGGAAGCCAACGTGGGCAAACCGCAAGTGGCGTACCGCGAAACCATTCGCAAGACGATTGAAGATGCCGAAGGCAAGTTTGTCCGTCAATCGGGTGGTAAGGGTCAATACGGTCACGTGGTGTTGAAAATCGAACCCAATGAAGCCGGTAAGGGCATTGAGTTTGTAGATGCCATCAAGGGCGGTGTGGTGCCGCGTGAATACATTCCTGCGGTTGAAAAAGGTATTTACGAAGCCGTTACACAAGGCGTGCTGGCGGGTTACCCGGTGGTTGATGTCAAAGTGACGTTGCACTTTGGTTCGTACCACGATGTGGACTCGAATGAACTGGCTTTCAAAATGGCTGCCATCTTTGGTTTCAAAGAAGGTTGCCGCAAAGCCGGCCCTGTGATTCTTGAGCCCATGATGTCGGTGGAGGTGGAGACACCTGAAGATTACGCCGGCAATGTGATGGGTGACTTGTCATCACGTCGCGGCATGGTGCAGGGCATGGAAGACATGGTCGGTGGTGGCAAAGCCATTCGTGCCGAAGTACCGCTGTCGGAAATGTTCGGTTACTCCACCACCCTGCGCTCGATGTCACAGGGTCGTGCCACCTACACCATGGAATTCAAACATTACACGGAAGCCCCGCGCAATGTGTCTGAAGCCATCATGGCAGCAAGGGCAAAGTAACAACCTGAAAACTGGGGTCAGATCACTCGCGCAGCGACGTGCTCTGACCCCATCTGACTAAATGCATTCGGACTTCAGGTCACAAGCGCAGCGATGTGCTCTGAATCCAAGCGATTTGAAACTGTCTGCGATTTCGCACCCCATGCTGCCCGTGGCAAGGGATCAAGTGACGAACTGCAGACATAAAACCAATCCACGGGTCACGTTCTTTTAAGGAATCGAAATGGGAAAAGAGAAATTCACCCGCACCAAGCCCCACGTCAATGTGGGCACCATCGGTCACGTTGACCATGGCAAAACCACCCTGACTGCAGCCATCACCACGGTGCTGGCAGCCAAA
>JBGSRY010000613.1:0-2136 GCA_041737325.1 Rhodoferax sp.
GGCCCAGCACAGAGAATACGCCCCGCATGGTGGCCAGTTGGCCTGGCACTTCGTGCAACGGCAATTTGTGGTCGGGCTGGCGGAAAAATGCATCCAAAGCACCTTCCACATCACTCAAGGTGGTGCGCAGTTCATCTACCACACTGCCCATGATTTGACGGTCACTGACGCGCCGGTACAGCTCCTCCATCCAGGTTTCCAGGGGTTCAGATGTGCCTTGATCAATCACATGGTTGAGGCGTTTGGACAGACTCAAGCTGCGCGCAGCCATCTCTTCGCTGGTCGGATCGAGATCGTCGTAAGCGGCTTCAAGGTACAGCACCGCAGTGGCCACTTCCATGGCCAAAGCCGCCACCGGCGGTTTGCCAGAGCGCGCCACCACCTCCATGGCACGCGTCAGGGCGGCCGCGAGCCCAGCACCATCCGGGTGCAACTTCAGAATCGACTCAGCCACCAGGCTGAACTGATCGGACGCGGTCTTGATGCGATGAACATCACCACCCGACAGTGCCGACCAAGTCTCGGTGGCCGCCGCAATGCGCTTGCGTGCCTGAACCAGCACGGCTGGGTCAAACAAACCAAACTGGGGTTTGGCATAGTTGGTGGGCGCGCCGCTGGTCAGACCGTATGCCTCGCGCACCGCCCGCAGGGCGGGCGCAGGCTGCTTGTCAGAAGGCACGGCCTGGGCGCAAAAAAAGAGCAAATCCTGCACCAGGCGATCAGACACGTCGGCATCTCCGCCCGCCAGACTGCGGTACTGCGACAGCACATGCGAAGCTGCCAGTTTGGAATACACATCGGGACGACACAACCCCAATGCCACCGCTTCAAAGTAACCTGCTGATACGGCCCAAAACACACGCGGGTGCAGTGCGGTCTGCGCCGCAGCGAACCCCAGGCTCATGTCAGACATGGCACGCGCACACGATTTATTGGCAGTTTTGACCACTTTCAGCACATAGCCATCAACACGCGAACGCATCTCAAGGTCATAGCCAAATGGGGCGGTTGAAGTTGGCACCGGCACTTCCAGCCAGCGCCAATCGTGCACCCACAAATCTGCCGGATGAATGCGTTCTTCACCCAACAACTCAAGCACATCCCGGTATTGAGGAAACAAGGCCACTGAAGACGAAGGCTTGCCCTTGAGCAAGCCTTCAAGGTAATCGGTCAAAGCGAAACTGGCATGTTCTACCGCCAGTGCGGCAGCATCACTGCAAAATTCCGGACGTTGCACAAATTTTTGCGTCAACGCCTCCATGCTGCGAAGCATCCTGGCCGGGACTTCCAAACCAACCATTTCCAATGCGCCTACTGCCTGGTGCAATTGCTGTCGGGCAATGCGCAACTGGCTGGCATCCAACGCGGCCAGATCCGATCCGCGTGCCAGTTCGGCATCACGCACAAAACGCTTCAGCGCCTTGATGGCCCCGTCAAGCGATTTGCGCAGTTCATCAAGCACCCAGGCCAAAGGGCCCAAATCCGGCTCGACCGCTGCATATTCACCAGGTTGCGCAGATTCAGATTGCATGAGTGAGGAATGAATAAGTGAGATAGAAAATCATCCGATCAGGCAATGCGGAACCGGGCCACAGACTGGCGCAATTCCTCAGCCATTTTGGACAACTCGCGCACCTGCGCTGCCGTACTACGGGTACCTTCGCCAGTCTGCTCGGTGACGGCAAAAATGTGCTGGATGTTTTCTGCCACGCCGTTGGCCAAATCCGCCTCATGCGATGCCGACGCGGAAATCTGCTCAATCAGCTCGGCCAGTCGGCGTGACACCTGATCAATTTCAGTCAAGGCTGCACCGGCATTGTCAGACAGTTTGGCCCCTTCAACCACCCCCTGGGTAGAACGCTCCATGGCCCCTACTGCGTCTTGCGTATCGGTCTGAATGGCTTTCACCAAAGTGCCAATTTGGCGCGTCGCATCTGCGGAACGTTCCGCCAGTCGTTGCACTTCTTCGGCCACCACCGAGAAGCCGCGCCCCGCATCCCCGGCCGATGCGGCCTGGATGGCGGCGTTCAAGGCCAGCACATTGGTCTGCTCGGTAATGTCAGAGATCAGCTCGGTAATTTCACCAATTTCTTGCGACGATTCACCCAGCCGCTTGATGCGTTTGGAAGTATCCTG
>JBGSRY010000625.1:0-1721 GCA_041737325.1 Rhodoferax sp.
CCACTGTCTTTGGCGCGGTTCAGCAAACGGGCACGAACGGATGCCCCGACGTTACTCATGGCTTGGCCCCCAGTGCTTCCATATAAGGGCGCATCACGTTCGCTACCCGGCAAATTTGTGCGTAGCGCCAGAGTTCGTCCATGGTCACGCGTCGTGCTGCACATGCTTCATTCAAGGCTTCCAGCGCCACATCAAGTCCCAGCTTGTTACGGAACTTGAAACAATCAGCCACCGTTTTTGCCACGCAGAACACGCGCACGCTGGCTCCGGCAACATTCGCGCTTTCTATTCCGGCAGTCATGGCCTCACCGGACATGTGAACGATGCGAAGAGGGGGGTAGTCGAGCTTCGGTGGGTGCGCCTTGTGGGGGATGGCCAGCCAAATTTCGGAGGACTGCTGGGTCGTCAGCTCATGAAATCTCAGGGCTGAAATCAGGCACACCACGCCATGTTTACTCTTGGCAGACACCTCAGCCAGCGTCCCGTTTTCTGAGAAGGGCCTGCCCGGCAGGGCATACAAGCCGCGCCCAAGCTTGGACAGAAACCCTTTGCGCACGAGCTTCGCAAGCGTGACCCGTGACTCCCCGGCTGCGCACACATCACGCGTGCGCAGTACGCCCTTACTGTGTGCAAGTTTCAGGATCGCGTGCTGGGAAGTGGCTAGCATGAATGATGCTGTATTTTATACAAATACGCGGCATTAATAAAAAAATGCCGATATTTTGTATATTTTTGTCATCTCATTCGCATGCGGAATTTTGATAGCTCAGCATCCTCTCGCAATAGCGCGCGATCAAATCGACTTCCAGGTTAACCAGCGAACCCACGGCTAACGCGCCCAGTGCGGTGTGTTGCAGCGTGTGCGGAATCAGGTTGATGCGCATTTGGCAACCCTGTGGCAGGTCTTCAACCTGGTTGACAGTCAGACTGACGCCGTTGACGACGATGGAGCCTTTGTAGGCCAGGTATTTGGCCAGTGCCGGTGGGGCCAGCAGTTGCAGCAGCCAGCTTTCGCCCACTTGCTCAAAGCAGGTCACACGGCCAATGCCGTCCACATGGCCAGATACCAGGTGCCCCCCCAGGCGGTCGTTGGCACGCAGGGCTTTTTCAAGGTTGACGGGGCCGGCCGAATCCAGAGCGGCCGTTTTGGCCAGGGATTCGGCCGAGATGTCCACGCTGAACTGGTGCTGTGCCGCGTCCAGTGTGGTCACCGTCATGCAGGCCCCGTTGAGCGCAATGCTGTCGCCCAACACCACGTCATCCAGGTAATGTGCAGGGCAAGAAAGGGTGAGGCGTTTGCCATGCTGGGCCGAGTCGCCCAGTGGTTGCACGTTGGTGATGCGGCCAACGCCGGTGATGATTCCTGTAAACATCCGGCTATTTTCGCAGGTAATGCCAACCTGGCCGGACGGCCAGGCTAAAACAGCGCTCGCGCGGGTGGCCGGGCCAGCAGCCGCAGGTCTGGGCCAACACGCTCCAGGCTTTGAAACTCCAGTTGAACCGCCTGATTCAACGCGGTAAACGGTCCCAGGTTGGTCATGCCCTGACCCTGACCGAGCAGTTGGGGGGCCAGGTACACCAAAAACTCATCCACCAGCCCGGCACGGATCAAGGAGCCATTGAGTTTGTGGCCTGCTTCGATGTGGAGTTCGTTGACCTCGCGCTGCGCCAAGTCGTGCAGCATGGCAGCCAAGTCAACCTTGGCAGCAGCCCCAAGCTTG
>JBGSRY010000629.1:0-8713 GCA_041737325.1 Rhodoferax sp.
TCACTGTCGAGGTGCACCTCGCCAACGGGCTGCCCTGTTTCACACTGGTGGGGCTGGCGGATGTTGAAGTGAAAGAAGCGCGGGAGCGGGTGCGCTCAGCCATACAAAACTCGGGCCTGGAGTTTCCCAACAACAAACGCATCACCGTGAACCTGGCCCCAGCGGACTTGCCCAAAGATTCCGGTCGCTTTGATTTGCCGATTGCTTTGGGCATTTTGGCGGCCAGCGGGCAAATTGAGGCCACCAAGTTGGCCGGTTACGAGTTTGCGGGCGAGTTGTCTTTGTCCGGCGAGTTACGCGCCGTGCGTGGCGCGTTGGCCATGAGCCTGGCGCTGCATGCAAGCCATGTGGTGACGCAATTGGTGCTGCCGCCTGGCAGCGCCGAGGAAGCTGCGCTGGTGCCTGGCGCGCAGGTTTATCGGGCGCACCATTTGCTCGATGTGGTGCAGCATTTCTTGCCGGATAGCGCGCAGGCCGCAGCGGTCGAACCAGGGCCGGGCTGGAGCCGTGTCAACCCGGTGTGCCACCCCCAAGCTGTCCAGTACCTCGACATGGCTGATGTCAAGGGTCAACTCGGTGCCAAGCGTGCGCTTGAGATTGCCGCTGCGGGTGGCCACAGTTTGCTGCTGATGGGGCCACCCGGCGCGGGCAAATCCATGCTGGCCATGCGCTTTGCCGGGTTGCTGCCGGCCATGAGCACGGACGAGGCCCTGCAAAGCGCTGCCATTGCCAGTTTGGGTGGACGCTTCACACTGGACCAGTGGGCGCAGCGCCCAACCTGCCACCCGCACCACACCGCCAGCGCGGTGGCGCTGGTGGGCGGGGGCTCGCCGCCGCGTCCGGGTGAAATCTCTCTGGCGCACCACGGCATTCTGTTTTTGGATGAACTGCCGGAGTTTCCGCGCGCCGCGCTGGAGGCCCTGCGCGAGCCACTCGAGAGCGGGCGCATCACCATCTCAAGGGCAGCGCGGCGGGCCGAGTTCCCGGCGCGCTTTCAGCTCATTGCCGCCATGAACCCCTGCCCCTGTGGTTATTTGGGCTCGACGCAGCACAGCTGCCGCTGCACCCCCGACCAGGTGGCGCGCTACCAAGGCAAGCTCAGCGGCCCGCTGATTGACCGCATTGACTTGCATGTGGAAGTGCCCGCGGTGAACGCCGCTGATTTGATGAATGCACCTGCGGGTGAACGCAGCGCAGACATTCAGGCGCGCTGTGCGGCGGCCCGCGCCCGTGCGCTGGCACGCCAGGGCGTGAGCAACCAGGCGCTGCAAGGACAGGCGCTGGAGCAACACCTGTTGCTGGACGCAGCCGCTGCCAAGTTTTTGAACGTGGCCGCAGCGCGACTGGGTTGGTCGGCACGCAGCACGCACCGGGCTTTAAAGGTGGCGCGCACCATTGCTGACCTGGCCGGTGCACAAAGCACCCAGGTGACGCATGTGGCCGAGGCCATGCAGTACCGGCGCGCCTTGAGCCGCACGTGATAGCGCGCGTGCAAGCTGTCTACCTAAAATAACAGAATGACCATGGCACTAAACCCCGCATTGTTTGGCATCAGTCGAAGCAACAGGAATTTCAACGACCCATACTATTGGGGCAAAAACCAATTCAACTCGGCGTTTCCGGTGGCGTTGGCGTGTTACATGCGGTCGGAACATCACCCGCTGATGTATGTGCAGTTCAAGGATGCTGGGCACACCGTGGTCGGTGACTTGGCTGTCGAGGCGTTGTTTGGCAGCACCTTACCCAATGAACAACTGTATTTTGCGTTTGAGTCCCGGTTTGATCAATTCCGTGGCGATGTGCATGATGAACTTCCCGCGATTGATTTGGTCGTGGGGTCTGGTGAGCCGGTGCAGCAAATCAGACCGATCGAGGTCAAATTGACAACGTTGCCAGACAACACAACCGAGTCTTGCTCTGAAGATAAATACGGTGCTGAATTGGTGATACGTTCTGCCACAACGCGGTACATGGCTCTGTCAATGGCAAGGGCGGTTGACAGCCATCGGGTAAAAGTGCGGGAGATTTTTGAACCTGTTTTTGCCCGGGTTCGCAATTGGGATTCCAAAGCGGAGATGGTGCAATTGGTGGGGCAGGCTGTTGCAGCTCTGGACATATTCCTCATGGAGTTCAGACACTTGCAGTCGCCCTTGCTTATGCAACCGATATGGAAAACAGTCGGTAAGTCCCCTGTTTTGGCAGCGCATTGTCTCGACATTTTTGTCTGGAGCGACTTTGCATTAACGCACCTGTTTTTGGACTCTGCCCGGCATCCGCGTGATGCCAATTCAATCTCCAGATATGCGCGTGCGGCGCTTCGGCTAACACGCTTTTTGTATGAACGCTCCAAGTCAGACAAGGTTTTTCAAGCCCCCATCTATGACGGCATGACCTTTGATAATCAAAATGACAAAGAGTTTGCGATATCGGGTACAAAGTCAAGAGATCTGATGGCTTGTGACAGACTGGTCAAGCCGCTGATTCACAAAGAGGAGATCAAGAACATCATCTTGGGTGGAGGACAAAAATTTTTAAGTCCAGAGCGGCGCTTTGATGCTATTTTGTATTTTTCGACGGACTTGTTTGGAGGTGGCCAGTGAGTTTTAAAGTGGTCGACTTTTTTGCCGGTGGCGGTGGGTTGAGTTTGGGGTTCCAGCAAGCTGGTTTCGATGTGGTGTGTGCGGTTGAAAACTGGCAACCCGCGCTTGAAATTTATCGTGCCAATTTCTCTACCCATGTCGCCATACCGCTGGATTTGTCCAATGAATATGACGCTTTGCGCGTCCTGGATGAGCATCAACCCGATGTCTTGGTAGGCGGGCCGCCGTGTCAAGACTTTTCAAGTGCGGGTAAACGTGATGAAGGTGGGGGTAGAGCCAGCCTGACCATCAACTACGCCAATGTCATTTCAAATTACAAACCAGCCTTTTTTGTCATGGAAAACGTGGCGCGTGCGGCAAGTTCCAAGGCATTCAAGGTGGCATTGGACATTTTTAAGCGAACCAACTATGGTTTGACCATTCAGCTGCTCAATGCGGCCCACTGTGGTGCGCCACAGGTGCGCAAGCGGCTTATTGTGATCGGTCAGTTGGGCGGGAAAGATGGTTTTTTGGACGATGCTCTCCGCGCAGGTTTGAGCGCTCAGCCCATGACGTTGCGCCAATATTTCAAAAACTGTTTGCCGTTTGAACATTACTACCGGCATCCGAGATCGTATGCGCGGCGCGCAGTTTTCAGTGTTGACGAACCCAGCCCGACCATCAGGGGCGTGAACCGGCCGATTCCCAAGGGCTACCCGGGGCATAGTGGTGACCCTGTGCCTGTGAGTGCCGACATGCGCTCCCTGACGACACGCGAGCGCGCTTCAATACAGACGTTTCCTGATACGTTTGCGCTTCCTGGATGCAAATCTGATGTGGAACAAGTGGTTGGTAATGCCGTTCCGGTGAAGTTGGCAGAATTTGTCGCGGCACGCTTGTATACGTATATGCAGTTGTTGTAGCAGCGTGGTGAAGCGCCTGCTTCCTGCCAGTTGTTTGAACGACTGCCATCACAACACCAGAGAGCCTCCGTGCCACTTACAAATTCGGGGCCAACAGCCGCTGCAAGGCGGGCTCCTCCATGCCCCGGCGTGCGGCCATGTCTTTGAGCTGGTCGTCACCGACCCTGCCGACGTTGAAATAGACGGCATTTGGGTGGCCGATGTAAAAACCGCTGACACTGGCGGCCGGGCTCATGGCCAGGCTTTCGGTCAGGGTCATGCCGATATCGGCGCATTGCAACAGCGCAAACATCTCTTTTTTGACGCTGTGGTCCGGGCAGGCCGGGTAGCCGGGGGCGGGGCGAATGCCCTGGTATTGCTCGGCAATCAGTTCGGGCGCACGCAACGCTTCGGTCGGCGCGTAACCCCACAGGTCGGTGCGCACCTTGTGGTGCAGGCATTCGGCAAAGGCTTCGGCCAGGCGGTCGGCCAGGGCTTTGAGCAGGATGGCGCTGTAGTCGTCATGTGCGGCCAGAAACTGGGCTTCTTTTTTCTCAATGCCAAGGCCTGCCGTGACGGCAAACAGGCCCACATAATCTTTTAAGCTTTTTTGGCCTCTAGCCCTTGCATATTCTGGGCTTTCAGCTATATTTTCTATAGTATTCTGGGCGGGGGCCACAAAGTCTGCCAGGCAGCGGTTGGGGTGGAAGCTGCCGTCGTCCTCTTGCTCGCGCGCGGTTTGCTGGCGCAGGCCGTACCAGGTCAGCGCCACCGTGCTGCGGGACTGATCCGTGTAGAGCGTGATGTCGTCGTCACCCACGCGGTTGGCGGGGTACAGGCCAATCACGCCGTTGGCCGTGAGCCAGCGGCCGTCGATGATTTTCTTCAGCATCGCCTGGCCGTCGGCCAACACTTTTTTGGCTTCCTCGCCCACCACTTCATCGTCCAGGATCGCCGGATAGGGCCCTGCCAGATCCCAGGTCTGAAAGAACGGGCCCCAGTCGATGTACTTGGCAATCTCGGCCAGGTCAAAGTTTTTGAACACCCGCCTGCCGATGAATTTGGGCGTGGTGGGCTGGTAGCTGGCCCAGTCCATGGAGGTTTTGTTGGCACGGGCTTTGGCCAGCGGCCACAGCGGCGTGACCTTTTTGCTGGCGTGCTGTTGGCGCACTTTGTCGTAGTCGGCGTTGAGCTCGCTCACAAACGCGCCTTTGGCATCACCCAGCAGGTTTTGCGCCACACCCACGCTGCGCGAGGCATCGGGCACATACACAATCGGGCCTTCGTAATGCGGCGAGATTTTGACGGCGGTGTGCACCCGGCTGGTGGTGGCTCCGCCAATGAGTAGCGGGATTTTTTTGATGCGGAAGTAGTCGTCTTTCTGCATCTCTCCGGCCACGTACTGCATCTCTTCCAGGCTGGGTGTGATCAGGCCCGACAGACCAATGATGTCGGCCCGCTCAGCCTTGGCACGTGCCAGAATTTCGTGGCAGGGCACCATCACGCCGAGGTTGACCACGTCAAAGTTGTTGCATTGCAAGACCACGGTGACGATGTTTTTGCCAATGTCGTGCACGTCGCCCTTGACGGTGGCGATGATGATCTTGCCTTTGGTGGCCACGTCGCGGCCGGCGGCTTCATCGCGCAGCTTTTCTTCTTCAATGTAGGGGATGAGATGCGCCACCGCCTGCTTCATCACGCGTGCGCTTTTCACCACCTGCGGCAAAAACATCTTGCCCTGGCCAAACAGGTCGCCAACGATGCTCATGCCGGCCATCAGCGGGCCTTCAATCACGTGCAGCGGCCGCCCACCTTTGGCGATGATGGCCTGGTAGGCTTCTTCGGTATCAGCGACGATGAAGTCGGTGATGCCGTGCACCATGGCGTGGGAGAGGCGGACTTCAACCGTGGCCGGATGCTCGGGCGTGCCGCGCCATTCGAGCTTCTTGCTCTCGTCCTTGGCACCGCTTTTGGCGGTTTCGGCTATCTCCACCAGGCGCTCACCCGCATCTGGCCTGCGGTTGAGCACCACGTCTTCCACGCGCTCGCGTAAGGTTGGCTCCAGGTCGTCATAGACCCCCACCATGCCGGCGTTGACAATGCCCATGTCCATGCCCGCTTGGATGGCGTGGTACAGAAACACGGTGTGAATCGCCTCGCGCACCGGATCATTGCCGCGAAAAGAAAAACTCACATTGCTCACGCCGCCGCTGACCTTGGCTCCGGGCAAGTTGGCCTTGATCCAGCGCGTGGCCTCAATGAAATCGACCGCGTAGTTGTTGTGTTCTTCAATGCCGGTGGCAATGGCGAAGATGTTGGGGTCAAAAATGATGTCTTCCGGCGGGAAACCCACCTCGTCCACCAATATCCGGTAAGCCCGCTCGCAGATGCCAATCTTGCGCTCATAAGTGTCAGCCTGGCCCTGTTCGTCAAACGCCATCACCACGGCGGCAGCACCGTAGCGGCGCAGCAGCTTGGCGTGCATTTTGAACGCGTCCACACCTTCCTTCATGCTGATCGAGTTGACGACAGGTTTGCCCTGCACGCAGCGCAGCCCGGCCTCGATGACGCTCCATTTGCTGGAGTCAATCATCACCGGAACCCTTGAAATGTCTGGCTCTGATGCTATCAAATTCAGAAACTTCACCATGGCCGCCTGGCTGTCGAGCATGGCCTCGTCCATGTTGATGTCGATGATTTGCGCACCGTTTTCCACCTGCTGGCGCGCCACGCTCAGGGCCTGGTCAAACTCGCCATTCAAAATCATGCGGGCAAAGGCTTTGGAGCCGGTCACGTTGGTGCGTTCACCTACGTTGACGAAAGAAGCGATGGGGGACAGGTTTTCAGCGCTGTCCCCAGCTGCTGGGAGGGGGGGCGCGATGCCGATGGTCAGCGGCTCCAGGCCGGACAACTTCATGGGGGGAACAACAGTTTCAGACATGCAACTCACCTGAGGTAAAAGACTTGAGATTGGCGGACGGGGCTTGCGCGCTGTCCGCAACTGATATCAATCAGGTGAGCGTCGTTCAAAAGGTTCCAAGCCTGGCAGACCGTGTGGTCTGCTGCAACGCTCCTTGGAGAGGGCGGATTTTACCGGGCTGCGGCGCTCAAGCCGCTTCCTTGTAAAAAACGTTGCGTTGCAGCGTGCGGCCCACCAGTGGGGCCACCTTGGCATGGATCGCGCCAATGTGCTCGGGCGTGGTGCCGCAGCAGCCGCCCACAATGTTCACCAGTCCCTCGGCTGCAAACTCGCCCACCAGGCGGCTGGTGACATCTGGCGTTTCGTCAAAACCGGTGTTACTCATCGGATTGGGCAGGCCAGCGTTGGGGTAGCAACTGATGAAGGTGTCGGGCGCGGCCTTGGCCAGTTCCTGAATGTAGGGGCGCATCAGTGTGGCCCCCAGCGCGCAGTTCAGGCCGACTGCCAGCGGCTGGGCGTGGCGCACGCTGTGCCAGAAGGCGGTGACCGTCTGGCCGCTCAAAATGCGCCCGGACGCGTCGGTGACCGTGCCGCTGATGATGATCGGCAGGCGCTGGCCCGAGGCTTCAAAAAATTCATCAATGGCAAACAGCGCTGCCTTGGCGTTGAGGGTGTCAAAAATGGTTTCGACCAGCAGCGCATCAACACCGCCCTGCACCAGCGCGTCGACCTGCTCGTAATAGCTGGCGCGCAAGTCTTCAAACGTGACGTTGCGCGCGCCGGGGTCGTTCACATCGGGGCTGATGCTGGCGGTTTTGGGTGTGGGGCCTAAAGCGCCCAGCGCAAAGCGCGGCTTGTCCGGTGTGGAGAACTGGTCGCACGCGGCGCGGGCTAATCTGGCGGAGGCCAGGTTCATCTCAAACGCCAGGTCGGCCATGTCGTAATCTGCCTGGGCGATGCGCGTGGCCCCAAAGGTGTTGGTCTCGATCAGGTCAGCACCCGCAGCCAGGTAGCGCTGGTGGATGTCGGTGATCACGTCCGGGCGCGTCAGGCTGAGCAGCTCGTTGTTGCCCTTGATATCTTTGCCAAAATCTTTGAAACGCTCGCCCCGGTACTGCGCCTCGGTGAGCTTGAAGCGCTGGATCATCGTGCCCATGGCACCGTCCAGCACCATGATGCGGTGTTGCAGAATCTCGGGCAGCGCTTGGCCGCGGGTGTAGGTCAGGGTTTTCATGGCGGGCATTGTAGAAAACCACTGGGTGCACCCGCGCTTGCTGGGGCCTTGCGTGCGCCGCATGTGCGCCTGTTTCAGCTTGCAAGCAAGCGCTGTGGTACCTGGTGGGACAATGGGGATGCGGCGCAACGTGACACCAGTTTTTTCAATAGATTTGTGTGCCATTTTGGCCTGTAGCCCATATAAATAATGGGCAAGAAGCTATTAAAACAGTAGTAAAACAATTTGTCCATCGAATCCATTCTTCAAACCGTTTTTGGTTACGCCAGCTTTCGCGGGCCGCAGCACGACATCATTGAGCACGTCACGGCGGGTGGCGACTCGCTGGTGCTGATGCCCACGGGCGGCGGCAAAAGCCTGTGTTACCAAATTCCAGCCATCGCCAGGCAGCAGGCCGGGCAGGGCATCACGGTGGTGATTTCGCCGTTGATCGCGCTGATGCACGACCAGGTGGGCGCGTTGCATGAGGCCGGTGTCAGCGCTGCGTTTTTGAACTCCACGCTGAGCAGCCAGGAAGCTTCCGACACCGAACGCCAGCTGGTACAGGGCCACATCACGCTGCTGTACGCCGCGCCCGAGCGCATCACCACACCGCGCTTTCTGGCCCAGCTGGATTCCCTGGCAGAGCGTGGCCTCTTGAGCTTGTTTGCCATTGACGAAGCGCATTGCGTGAGCCAGTGGGGGCATGACTTCAGGCCCGAATACCGCGCGCTGACCGTGCTGCACGAGCGCTACCCCGGCGTGCCGCGCATGGCGCTCACGGCCACTGCCGACGCACTGACGCGTGCCGACATCATTGAACGGCTGCAACTGCAAGACGCACGGTTGTTCATCAGCAGCTTTGACCGCCCCAACATCCGCTACACGATTGTGGAAAAGCGCGATGCCACGGCGCAGTTGCTGCGCTTTATTGGCGACGAGCACATGGGGGATGCAGGCATTGTGTATTGCCAGTCGCGCAAGAAGGTGGAAGAAACCGCCGCACTGCTGTGCGACAACGGCATCGCCGCGCTGCCTTACCACGCCGGTCTGGACGCGCGCACGCGCCAGGCCAACCAGGACCAGTTTTTGCGCACGG
>JBGSRY010000005.1:0-14486 GCA_041737325.1 Rhodoferax sp.
CCGTGTGCGTAATCCGCGGCGGCTGGCCACTGAAAGTGCGCGCAATCTGGCTGTGCTTGCCTGGCTGCTGGCCCTGGTTGTTTTTGGCATCGGGGGCGCTGTCAGCACTGGTCACGCTGGTGTCGCGCAGGGTGCTGAAAGCGACCCCGGTGCTGGCGCACGCCACCACGGTGAGGGCCAGGGCAGCGATCAGGCTGAGTTTGAGGGACTTTTTCATGATCAGGTCTCCACAGGTAAAGAGTCAATTGAAATCATTGCGGCGGCTTTGTCGCTACAGGCACCAACGTATTGCCGGACAGCCGGGTGGTAAAGGTAAATACCTCTTTGGAGCACACGTCGATGCAGCGGCCACAGTTGCTGCAGTCACCCGACACAATCATCGGCCCGACACCTTTTGGTCCGCCCTTGAGCGGCAGCTTGATCACATGGTGCACCGGGCACACGGCAAAGCAGTCCAGGCAGTCGTTGCAGGCGGCGCGCTTTGTGGCTGTCACGCGCGTCAGGCTCAGCTTGCCCAGCAGGCTGTAAAACGCCCCCACCGGGCACAGGTGCGAGCACCAGCCGTGCTGCATCACAAACAGGTCAAACAAAAAGATGCCCGCAATCAGCAACCAGCCCGCGCCCATGCCAAACATCAAGCCGCGCGGCAGCATCGACACCGGGCTGACCAGCTCCCACACGATGCCACCGGTGGTCGCGGCCAGCAGCAAGATCAGCCCCAGCATCCAGAACCGTGTCTTGCCTGAAAAATCGGCCCCACCGCGAATGTCCCAACGCCGGCGCAAGGCCGCAGCGGCATCGGTCACCAGGTTCACCGGGCAAACCCAGCCGCAATAAGCACGCCCGCCCACCAGCGCGTAAAACACCAGCACCAGCGCCGCACCGATGATGGCGTTGCGCTCGGGCACGTGGCGCGTCAACAGGCTTTGCAGCAGCACCAGCGGGTCGGCCAGCGGCACGGTGTTCAAGGTGATGCTGTAGTTCAGGTTGCCCTTCACCAGCCACCAACCCAACCACGGGCCCATCAAAAACAAGAGCAAGATACTGAGCTGAGACAAGCGCCGCAGCACTAAAAAGCGGTGCGCCAGCCACCAGCCTTTTTCATCGATCGCATCGGCTGCCAGGCGGGGTTTGGGGGTGCTCATCGCGGGGCATCCTCAGACAAAGTCGCAGGTACACCCGGCAAGGTGGCCAGCCCGTCGGGGATGCCACCGCTGGCAGACACACCTGGCGCAGCCGATGAGGCGGGCGTTGCGGGTAACTGGCTGCCGGGGTCAAAGTGGCCGGGCAGCTGCACGCCGTCGGGCAGGCGGTCGGGCAAGTCCACCAGGTTGCGGTTGTCCACCAGCGACTTGCCACCGGCCTTGCGCTTTTCTTCCCAGCCCAGCCGGTAGTGGTTGCCCAGCTCGCCCTTGGCCAGCTTGATCGGATAGACCTTGATGGCGGCAACTTCGAGCACGCACGAGGCCTCGCACTTGCCGCAGCCGGTGCAGGCGTCGGAATGCACGGTGGGCAAAAAGCGCGTGTGGCGGTCGGTGCGCGCGTTGTGTTGCAGCTCCAGCGTGATGGCCTTGTCAATGACGGGGCAGACGCGGTAACACACGTCGCAGCGCAGCCCCAAAAAATTCAAACAGGTCTCTTGGTCCACCAACACGGCCAAGCCCATCTTGGCCTTGCGGATGTCGGTCAACGCGTGGTCCAGCGCGCCGGTGGGGCAGGCCTTGACGCAGGGGATGTCTTCGCACATCTCGCACGGTTTGGCGCGCGCGACAAAAAACGGCGTGCCGGTGGCCACATGCTGATCGGGCGTGGCCAGTTTCAAGATGTCATAGGGGCAGTCGCGCACGCACAGGCCGCAGCGGATGCAGGCGCTTTGAAACGTATCTTCCGTGCCCGCCCCCGGTGGCCGAATCGCCCCAGCAGGCAGCGCTTTGCTGTGCGTGCTGTAAGCCGCCAGCCCCAGCCCGACCGCACCCACACCGCAGGCCATTTTGGCGGTGTCGAGCAAAAACTCACGGCGGTCAGACAAGCGAGGCATGGTGGCAGGGGTTAATGAACGGTATGCGCCGCCGAACAGGGGTCAGAGCCCTGGACTTGGGGTTTTGCCAATTCGGTGTTGTGTTGTTGGCGGGTTTGAAGGCGTAAGCCCGAATTGGGATCTGACCCCCATTCAGCTACCGTCAGCGATAAAAGGGGCATGCCAACAACGTCTAGCGGCGTGGGTGGGGTGTTTGACGTAGCGGAATCAAGGAGGAGGCTTGGGGGAACCCCAAGCCGGGGGACATCCGCGGAGTCGAACACCCCGCGTGCGCTGCGGGTGAAACCGTTGCCGACATGGCCACACGCGCGGCACGCCAGATATCCGTGTGCGAAGCGGGTCTCGGTCAACCCAAGATTCATACAGCAGTCCATGTTTTTCAACCAGGCCTCAAGCCTTGACAATCTTGCAGGCGCACTTCTTGAAGTCGGTCTCTTTCGAGATCGGGCAAGTCGCGTCCAGCGTGAGCTTGTTCACCAGCCGGTGCTCGTCAAAGAACGGCATGAACACCACGCCCGGCGGCATCTTGTTGCGGCCACGGGTTTCCACCTTGGTGGTGACCTCGCCACGGCGGCTGATGATCTTGACGTTGTCGCCGCGCTGCAGGCCGCGTTTTTTGGCATCGTCTGCGTTCATGTACACCCAGGCATCGGGCATGGCGCGGTACAGCTCAGGCACACGGCGCGTCATGCTGCCAGTGTGCCAATGCTCCAACACGCGCCCGGTGGACAGCCACAGGTCGTATTCGGCGTCTGGCACTTCGGCTGCGGGCTGCCAGGGCAGCGCAAAAATCCAGGCCTTGCCGTCGGGCTTGCCATAAAAGCGGATGCCTTCGCCTTTTTTGACATAGGGGTCGTAACCTTCGCGGAAGCGCCACAGCGTTTCCTTTTGGTCCACCACCGGCCAGCGCAGGCCACGCGCGTGGTGGTAGCTCTCAAACGCCGCCAGGTCATGACCGTGACCGCGGCCAAAGCTCGCGTACTCTTCAAACAGGCCTTTTTGCAGGTAGTAGCCCAGTTCTTTGGACTCGTCGTTGTCAAAGCCTTTTTGAATCTCGGCCAGCGGGAACTTGTTGACCTGGCCGTTGGCGTACAGCACGTCGTACAAGGTTTTGCCCTTGAGCTCAGGAGTTTTGGCGATCAGGTCTGCCGGCCAGACCTCCTCGACCTTGAAGCGCTTGGAAAACTCGATGTATTGCCACAGGTCGCTCTTGGCCTGGCCCGGCGCGCGCACCTGTTGCCGCCAGAACTGGGTGCGGCGCTCGGCATTGCCAAACGCGCCTTCCTTTTCGCTCCACATGGCTGAGGGCAAGATCAAATCTGCGGCCATGGCCGACACCGTGGGGTAGGCATCGGACACCACCACAAAGTTGGCCGGGTTGCGGAAACCAGGCCAGATTTCGCCGTTCACATTCGGCCCGGCCTGCATGTTGTTGGTGGTGCTGGTCCAGTAAAAGTTGAGCTTGCCGTCTTTCAAGGCCCGGCTTTGCGCCACGGCGTGCAGCCCGACCCAGTCGGGTACCGTCCCTGCGGGCAACTTCCAAAGCTTTTCAGCAGTGGCGCGGTGTGCCGGGTTGGTGACCTCCATGTCGGCGGGCAGGCGGTGCGCAAAGGTGCCCACTTCGCGTGCGGTGCCGCAGGCGCTGGGTTGACCGGTGAGTGAAAACGGGCCGTTGCCGGGCTCGGAAATCTTGCCCACCAGCAGGTGCACGTTGTAGATCATGTTGTTGACCCAACTGCCCCGGCTGTGTTGGTTGAAGCCCATCGTCCAGCAGGACACCACCTTGGTTTTGGGGTCGGCGTAGGTTTTGGCCAACAGCTCCAACTGGTCTTTCGGCACGCCGGAAATTTCATGCGCTTTGTTCAGCGTGTATTCACTCACAAAGGCCTTGAACTCGTCAAACGTCATCGGGCTGGATGCGCCCGGGTTGCCCTTGGGTTTGCCGTCCGCGCCGGGGTAGCCGTTTTGCGTGGCTTTTTGCTCCAGCGGGTGGTTCGGGCGCAGGCCGTAGCCGATGTCGGTCACGCCTTTGCGGAAGTTCACGTGCGCTTTCACAAACGCCTCGTTCACTGCGCCGCTCTGGATGATGTAGTTGCAGATGTCATTCAGGATCGCCAGGTCCGACTGCGGCTTGAAGATCAGCGTGTTGTCGGCCAGCTCGCAGCTGCGGTGGTTGAAGGTGGACAGCACGTTGAGCTTGACGTGCTTGGCCGTCAGGCGGCGGTCGGTGATGCGGCTCCACAAAATCGGGTGCATCTCGGCCATGTTGCTGCCCCACAGCACAAAGGCATCGGCGTGCTCAAAGTCGTCGTAGCAGCCCATCGGCTCGTCAATGCCAAAGGTGCGCATGAAACCCGCAACCGCGGAGGCCATGCAGTGGCGCGCATTGGGGTCGATGTTATTGGAACGCAAACCGGCTTTGAACAGCTTGGCAGCGGCATAGCCTTCCCAAATGGTCCACTGGCCCGAGCCAAACATGCCCACCGAACGCGGCCCATTGGCCTTGAGCGCGGCCTTGGTTTTTTCGGCCATGATGTCAAAAGCCTGGTCCCAGCTGATGTGGGCAAACTCGCCGTTTTTGTCAAACTTGCCGTCTTTCATGCGCAACAGCGGCTGCGTCAGGCGGTCTTTGCCGTACATGATCTTGCTCAGGAAATAACCTTTGATGCAGTTCAGGCCCTTGTTGACCGGCGCGTCCGGGTCACCCTGGGTGGCCACGATTTTGTTGTCTTTGGTGCCGATCAGCACGCCGCAGCCGGTGCCGCAAAAGCGGCACACGCCCTTGTCCCAGCGCACGCCGTCCATGCTGGGCGGTGCGGCTTGCGCCAGCGCTTGTGCGCCGGGCACGCTGATGCCGATGACGGTAGCGGCGGCGCTGACGGCGTTGGCCTTGATCAATTCACGACGGGTGACTTGCATGGTGTGATCTCCTGATCTGGGTTGGATTCGGTTTGCTGAAACACAAGCGCCATCGACAGCACGCCTTCGGTGCTTTCAATGGCTTGATAGGTGTCGGCGGCGGTTGCTGCGTTGTCGGCTTCGATGCTGAGCACCAGTTTGCCGTCGTCGGTTGCGGCATGCACCTCCACGCCGGGCAGGGTGGCCAACCGCATGCGCAGCGCAGCCTCTTGCGCCGGGCGGCTGTACACAATGGCGCTGGAAATGTTCATGCGAGGGGACTCTGGGGAGGTTGAATGCTCGCGAGTCTAGGGTTTCCCCTGATTTGGAAACTTGAAGCAGATTAAGAATGCTGGGCTGGCGAGCGAATTCTTAACGTTGGTTGACGTAGATCAAATTTGCACACAAAGCCAGCACGGGCCTGCGTGGTTGGGGTTCAGCGCACCAGGCTTGGCCGCTTGGGGTCAAACTTCCAGCCTGGCACCAGGTACTGCATGGCCAGCGCATCATCGCGCGCGCCCAGACCGTGTTGCAGGTAAAGCTGGTGGGCTTTTTCCACCTCAATCATGTCCAGTTCCACGCCAAGGCCCGGGGTGGTGGGCACGGTGATGTTGCCGTTCACAATCTGCAGCGGCGTTTTGGTCAGGCGCTGGCCGTCTTGCCAGATCCAGTGGGTGTCAATGGCAGTGACCTTGCCCGGCGCGGCGGCGGCCACATGGGTGAACATGGCCAGCGACACGTCAAAGTGGTTGTTGGAGTGTGAGCCCCAGGTCAGGCCGTTCATTTGGCACAACTGCGCCACACGCACCGAGCCTTGCAGCGTCCAGAAATGCGGGTCGGCCAGCGGAATATCCACGCTGTGCAGCGCCACCGAATGCGCCATCTCACGCCAGTCGGTGGCAATCATGTTGGTGGCGGTGAGCAAGCCGGTTTCGCGGCGGAATTCGGCCATCACCTCACGGCCCGAGAACACACCCTCGGCCCCGCAGGGGTCTTCGGCATAGGCCAGGGCGTGGCGGTGGTCGCGGCATAAGCGCACGGCGTCCCTCAAGAGCCAGCCGCCGTTGGGGTCGAGCGTGATGCGGGCATCGGGAAAGCGCGCGTGCAGGGCCTCTACGGCTTCCATTTCTTCCTCGCCACGCAGCACGCCGCCCTTGAGCTTGAAGTCTTTGAAGCCATAGCGGGCGTAGGCCGCCTCGGCCAGGCGCACGATGGCTGCGGCATCCATGGCTTTGTCATGGCGCAGGCGCAGCCAGTCGTCAGGCTGATCGGGCTCGGCACGGTACGGCAAGTCGGTTTGGGTGCGGTCGGCCACGTAAAACAAATAGCCCAGCACCGCCACGCTGGCGCGTTGCTGGCCCTCACCCAGCAGCGCGGCCACCGGCACACCCAGGTGCTGGCCGAGCAGATCCAGCAGTGCACTTTCCACGGCGGTGACGGCGTGAATGGCCACGCGCAAGTCAAAGGTTTGCAGCCCACGGCCGCCGCTGTCGCGGTCGGCAAAAGCCACGCGCAGGGTGTTCAAAATGGCGTTCCAGTGCCCCACCGATTGGCCAACGATCAGATCCCGGGCGGCTTCCAGCGTCTGGCGGATTTTTTCGCCACCGGGTACTTCGCCCACGCCGGTGTGGCCGGCGCTGTCGGTCAGGATGACCAGGTTGCGGGTAAAAAACGGGCCGTGTGCGCCGCTCAGGTTGAGCAACATGCCGTCGTGCCCGGCGACCGGGATGACGCGCATGGATTGAACGGTGGGGGTGTGCGGGTGGGTAGGCATGGTCGATTGTGGTGTGTGGGTACATTTACTTGCCAGACATCGTACAACTAGATGGTCAACTCTGCAACCGGGTTGACCCGGGGTTGTTGCAGTTGGCGGTCACTGCTGGAGCTGTGCCCGGCGCAGGCGCTCGCGGCTGTTGCTCAGGTGGGTGCGCATGGCGGCGCGGGCGGCATCTGCGTCGCGGTTTTTGATGGCGTTGAAGATGCTTTCATGCTCGCCATGCAGGCGCTGCAGATAGCTCTGACGGCCCTCGGGTGCGCTGTTGGGCGTGTTGACCCGGGCGCGTGGAATGATCATCGTGCCCAGGTAGCTCATCAGGTCGGCAAAGTGCCGGTTGCCGGTGGCGCGGGCCACTTCCATGTGGAATTCAAAGTCGGGCGGCAACGCATCCGAGTCCTGTGCAATGGCATCCTGAAAAGCCTTCAAGGCCTTGTCCATATTGATGACGTTGCTCTCATTTCTGCGTTGCGCGGCCAAGCCTGCGGCCTCAGACTCCAGGCTGATGCGCAGCTCCAGCAGCGAGATCACGTCGGCCACGGTCGAGAAATCCTCGGGCGCAATGCGGAAGTTGCTGGTGTCGGGCAGGGCCAGCGCAAATGTGCCAATGCCGTGGCGTGTTTCCACCAGGCCGCTGGCTTGCAGCTTGGACAGCGCCTCGCGCACCACGGTGCGGCTGACCTCAAAACGGGCCATGATTTCAGCCTCGGAGGGCAGCTTGTCGCCAGGCTTGATCTGGCCGCTTTTGATGCTGCTCGCCAGGTCTTCCACGATCACCTGCACCAGCCCGCGTGGGCGGCGGGGCCGAGCAGCCGGGGTACTAGGGGTTTTCCATGATTCCATACAAAAAGTCTTGACGCGTTCAAAAGGGGTGATCACAATTCGCAACTTGTCAGACAACCTATGACTGACAAGAGCAGCTTTGACACGAATGTAAGGCCGGCAACCGGAAAAGTCCAGTGCCTTGGCCAATAACCTGAAACGAACACAAAAATGACCATCAAGGTGCACAGCAAATTGTTGTTGACCGGCGCAGCCGGTGGCCTGGGCCAAGCCCTGCGTGAGCGCCTCAAAGCCAATTGCGACGTGTTGCGCCTGTCCGACCGCGTGGCGTTTGGCCCCGCCGCAGCGGGTGAAGAAATCATGCTAGCCGACCTGGCCGATGCGCAGGCGGTGGGCGCCATGGTGCAGGGCGTGCAAGCCATCGTGCACTTGGGTGGGGTGTCGGTTGAAGGCCCGTTTGGGCCGATTTTGCAAGCCAATATTCTGGGGCTGTACCACCTGTACGAGGCGGCGCGCGTGCATGGTGTCAAGCGCATCGTGTTTGCCAGCTCCAACCACGTCACCGGCTTTTACCGCCAGAGCGACACCCTGGATGCCAGCGCGCCGCCGCGCCCGGACAGCCTGTACGGCCTGAGCAAGGCGTTTGGCGAAGACTTGTCACGCTTTTACTTTGACCGCTACGGCATTGAGACCGCCTGCGTGCGCATTGGCTCCTCGTTTGCCGAGCCACGCGACCGCCGCATGTTGGCCACCTGGTTGAGTTTTGACGACCTGCACCGCTTGATCACCGCCTGCCTGACGACCCCGGTGCTGGGCCACAGCATCATTTTTGGCATGTCTGACAACGCCGTCACCTGGTGGGACAACCGCTGTGCCAAACACATCGGTTATGTGCCGCAGGACAGTGCCGATGTGTTCCGTGACGCGGTTTATGCCAAAACCGCTGCGCCTGACCTGAGCGACCCGGTGGCCCAATTTCAGGGCGGCGGCTTTGTGGCCGCAGGCCCGTTCGGTTTCTGACCCGGCCTGAGCTGCCATGCGCAACCTCCCCGCTGAACTGGTGCTCGATGCCCGCAACGCGGTGGGTGAAAGCCCGGTGTGGCGCGCCGCCGAGCAGGCGCTGTATTGGGTCGACATTCCCGCACGCCAGTTGAACCGCTGGACGCTGGCCACGCAGCAACTGAGCCGCTGGCAAGCGCCAGAAATGCTGGCCTGCATCGCGCCCATGGCCGACACCGGACACTGGATTGCCGGGGCAGAAAGCGGCGTGTTTGCGTTGTCGCCCCAAGACGATGGCCGCATGGGTTTTGAGGCCCTGGCCAGCGTTCAGCACGCCGCGCCTGACATGCGCTTCAACGACGGCCGCTGCGACCGCCAGGGCCGCTTTCTGGCCGGCACCATGTTGAACAAAATGCCTTCTAGCCCCCAACCTGGTTGCGTATACAGCTATCAAATAAATAGCAGCTCAAGCGCCTGGGAAAGCGGGCATCTGGTTAAGTTGCTGGACGGCTTTTGCACCCCCAATGGCCTGGCCTTCAGCCCCGATGGCCGCACCCTGTACCTGTCGGATTCGCACCCCAGCGTGCAACTGATCTGGGCTTTCGACTACGACACCAGCACCGGTACACCCAGCAACCGGCGCCTGTTTGTTGACATGAACCCCCTGCCCGGCCGCCCCGATGGCGCTGCGGTGGACGGCGACGGCTGTTACTGGATTTGCGGCAACGACGCGGGCCTGGTGCACCGCTTCACACCCACAGGCAAGCTTGATCGCTCGCTGGCTGTGCCGGTCAAAAAGCCGGCCATGTGTGCCTTTGGCGGGCCGCAGCTCGACACCCTGTTTGTCACGTCGATTCGTCCCAGCGGCATCGACCTGTCTGACCAGCCGCTGGCGGGGTGGGTATTTGCCCTGCGCCCCGGTGTGTGTGGGCTGCCAGAGCCCGAGTTTTCTGCCGTTTTTTCCTGTTAGTCGTTCATCAACCTGGTTACTTTAGGAGACAACCATGACCTTTCGCCGTAACTTCCTCGCCGCTGCCGTCGCTGCCCTGACGCTGTCGGCCACTTTCAGCGCCAGCGCACAAAACATCGTGCTCAAGGCCACCGACACGCACCCGGCCGGTTACCCCACCGTGGTGGCAGTGGAAAACATGGGCAAACGGCTGGAGGCCGCCACCAGCGGCCGCATTACGATGAAGATGTTCCCCGGTGCCGTGCTGGGCCAGGAAAAAGAAGCCGTGGAACAAGCCCAGATTGGGGCTATCCAGATCGTGCGCATTTCGCTCGGTGTGATCGGCCCGGTAGTGCCTGAAGTCAATGTGTTCAACATGCCGTTTGTGTTCCGCGACATTGCCCACATGCGCGCCGTGATCGACGGACCGGTGGGGGCCGAACTGCTCGACAAGGTATCCAGCAGCCCGGCGCGCCTGATTGGCCTGGGCTGGATGGACGGCGGCTCACGCAGCCTTTACACCAAGAAAAAAGTCACCACACCGGCTGACCTCAAGGGGGTCAAGGTGCGCATGATGGGCAACCCGCTGTTTGTCGACACCATGAACGCCATGGGCGGCAACGGCATCAGCATGGCCTACGGTGAAGTCTTCAGCGCCTTGCAAACCGGCGTGATTGACGGCGCTGAAAACAACCCGCCCAGCTTTTTCACCAGCAACCACTACAACGCTGGCACCAAGTACTACGCGCAAACCAACCACCTGATCATTCCTGAAATTCTGGTGATGTCCAAAGTGGCCTGGGACAAGCTCTCGGATGCCGACAAGGCGCTGGTGAAAAAAGAGGCCCGTGCAGCGCAAATGGACCAACGCGCGCTGTGGGACAAGAGCGTGGCCGACTACACCGCCAAGCTCAAAGCCGCTGGCATCGAGTTTGTGAAGGTTGACCAAAAGCTGTTCTTTGATGCCACCGCCCCGGTGCGCGCCAAGTACGGCGCCAACTTTGCCGATTTGATGAAGCGCATTGACGCCACCAAATAAAGGCCCGGTCGATCGCGTCCCGGTATGCGAAGCGCAGCCGTCCATACCCTGCGGGGCCATGGACAGCTTGCCTTTGCGCGCCACCACACAACACCTCAACGCTTGCTCCGGGCTTTGCCATGAAAAACAAACTTCTTCACGCCAGCGACCAGTTGTACCTGGCCTGCATCTGGATCTCGGGCTTGTCCGTCATCGCCATGTCGCTGATCATCCCGTGGGGCATTTTTGCCCGCTACGTGCTTGGTACCGGCTCGCAGTGGCCGGAGCCGATTGCCATTGTGTTGATGGTGGTGTTCACGTTTTTTGGGGCCTCGGCCGCCTACCGGGCGCGCGCCCACATTGCCGTGGCCATGGTGACCGAGCGGCTGCCCAAGCCGCTGCAACGGCTGCTGGCCACGGTGATCGACGTGTTGATGCTGATCGTGGCCGTGTTTGTCACGTTTTACGGTGCCAAGCTGTGCCTGGAAACCTGGGGCCAAACCGTGGGCCAGTTGCCCTGGATGCCAGTCGGGGCGACTTATCTGCCCGTGCCACTTGGCGGCCTGACGACACTGATTTTTGTGCTGGAGCACATCGTTTATGGCCCACAAGGTGCGCGCGCCGTGGTGACGTTTGACCATGTGAAAGCCGAGGCCGCCTGATGGACGCATTTGTTTTGCTGGGCTCGTTCCTGGTCTTGATTATTTTTGGCATGCCGGTGGCCTATGCCATGGGCTTGTCGGCCCTGATTGGTGCGTGGTGGATCGACATTCCGCTGGATGCCATCATGATCGCCATTGCCGGCGGTGTGAACAAGTTTTCGCTGTTGGCCATTCCGTTTTTTGTGCTGGCCGGGGCCATCATGGCCGAGGGCGGCATGTCGCACCGACTGGTGGCGTTTGCCGAGGTGCTGGTCGGTTTTGTGCGCGGTGGCCTGTCCTTGGTGAACATTTTGGCCTCGACATTTTTTGGCGCCATCTCGGGCTCGTCCATGGCCGACACGGCATCGATTGGTTCGGTGTTGATCCCCGAGATGGAGCGCAAAGGTTACCCGCGCGCCTTTGCCACTGCCGTGACCGTCAGCGGCAGTGTGCAGGCGATTTTGATCCCGCCCAGCCACAACGCCGTCATTTACTCATTGGCCGCAGGCGGCTCGGTGTCGATTGCCGCGTTGTTTCTGGCCGGAGTGCTGCCCGGTTTGATACTGGGGCTGACGCTGGCCATCATGTGCCTGTTCATCGCCAAAAAGCAGAACTTTCCCAAGGGCCGCAGCATTCCGCTGCGCGAGGCTTTGAAGATTTGTGTCGATGCGCTGTGGGGGTTGATGACCATGGTGATCATTCTGGGCGGCATCTTGAGCGGTGTCTTCACCGCCACCGAATCCGCCTCCATCGCCGTGATCTGGGCCTTTTTTGTCACCATGTTCATCTACCGCGATTACAAGTGGAACGAGCTGCCCAAGCTGGTGCACCGGGTGGTCAAGACGCTGGCGATTGTGATGATTTTGATCGGCTTTGCCGCCAGCTTTGGTTACATCATGACGCTGATGCAGATTCCGACGCAGATCACCGGCCTGTTCACCAGCGTGTCAGACAACAAATACGTGGTGCTGCTGATGATCAATATCCTGCTGCTGGTGCTGGGCACGCTGATGGACATGGCCCCGTTGATTCTGATCATGACCCCGATCTTGTTGCCCATCGTCACCACGCTGGGCGTGGACCCGGTGCACTTTGGCATGATCATGATGGTCAACCTGGGCATGGGCCTGATCACCCCGCCGGTGGGTGGCGTGTTGTTTGTCGGTGCAGCGGTGGCCAAGCTGCCAATTGAAAAGGTGGTTCACGCGCTGCTGCCGTTTTTTGGGGCGTTGCTGCTGGTGCTGTTCATGGTGACGTATGTCCCGGCGCTGTCGCTGTGGCTGCCCAACCTGTTGCTGAAATGAAGGCAGGCGCAGCATGAACATCACCGCCGTTCGCATCACCCCCATCGCCATCAAAGACCCCGCCCTGCTCAACGCCGCTGGTGTGCATGAGCCCTGGGGCTTGCGCTCCATCATTGAAGTGGTCGGGGTCAACGGCCTGGTGGGCCTGGGCGAAACCTATGGCGACGCGCCGGTGCTGGACTTGCTCACGCGCGCCGCGCCCACTTTGGTCGGGCTGTCGGCCTTTGATGTCAACGCCATGTTGGCGCGTGTGGCGGCGCTGGCCCCCAAAACCAGCACCGGCCATGTCGAGATGGAACTCGCCCCTGGTTCACTCGCCAGCAACCTGGTCACCAGCGCGTACTCGGCGTTTGAAGTCGCCTTCATGGACTTGCAGGCGCGCAGCATCGGCATCCCCTTGGTGGAGCTGCTGGGTGGTGCGGTGCGCAGCAAAGTGCCGTATTCCGCTTACCTGTTCTACAAGTGGGATGCCTCGGTCGACCCTGAATACGCGCCTGATGTGTATGGCGAGGCGGTCAATGCCGGGCAGATCGTCAAGCAGGCGCGCCAGATGATCGACCAGTATGGTTTTGAGAGCATCAAGCTCAAAGCCGGTGTGTTTGCCCCCGATGAAGAGGCCGATGCCGTGCTGGCGCTGCACGCCGCATTTCCGAATCACCAGCTGCGCATCGACCCCAACAGCAACTGGTCCATGGCCACCAGCCTGCGCATTGCCAAGAAGCTCGACGGCGTGCTGGAGTATTACGAAGACCCCACGCCCACGCTCGAAGGCATGGCCGAGTTGCACCGCGCAACCAAGCTGCCGCTGGCCAGCAACATGGTGGTGACCAACTGGGCCGAACTGAAAAAATGCATTGAACTCGGCTCGGTGCAAATCCTGCTGTCAGACCACCACTTCTGGGGCGGCCTGCGGGCCACACAAGCGCTGGCGCGCACCTGCCAGACCTTTGGCCTGGGGCTCTCCATGCATTCCAACTCACACCTGGGCATCAGCCTGATGGCCATGACACATCTGGCGGCCTCGGTGCACCACCTGAGCTACGCCTGCGACACCCATTACCCCTGGCAGCAGGACGAGGTGCTGGTGGGCGGGCGCGTGCCCATTGTCGGCGGCTGTGTGCACCTGACTGATAAGCCTGGGCTGGGTGTTGAGCTGGATCAGGCCAAGCTGGCCGAGTTGCACGCCGCCTACAAGGTCTGCCGCATCCGCACCCGCAACGACGTGGCGCAGATGCAGCGTTTTCGCCCCGGCTGGACCCAGGTCAAACCCCGGTTTTGATCATCATGAAGCCAACGTTTTCCATCCCCGCCCCTGTAGGGCTGACTTCAGTCAGCCTGGCCGACTGAAGTCAGCCCCACAAAGACAACGACGAGCCATGAGCACCACCCCACTCTATATCCAGATGCACCCGTTGGACAACGTGGCGATTGTCGTCAACGATGGCGGCCTGCCCGCTGGGGCCCGTTTTGCCAGCGGTTTGACATTGACGCAAGCCGTGCCACAAGGCCACAAGGTGGCGCTGGTCAACTTGCCTCAGGGCAGCGTGGTGCGGCGCTACAACGTCAGCATTGGCACCACGCTCAAAGACGTGCCCGCGGGTAGCTGGGTGAATGAATCGGTGCTGCAGATGCCGCCTGCGCGCTCCCTCAACGCCCTGCCGCTGGCCACGGTGCCAGCCCCGGCAACGCAGCCGCTCACCGGCTACACCTTTGAGGGTTACCGCAACGCCGACGGCTCGGTCGGCACGCGCAACATTCTGGCCATCACCACCACCGTGCAATGTGTGGCCGGGGTGCTTGACTTTGCCGTCAAGCGTATCAAGGCCGAGCTGCTGCCAAAGTACCCGAACGTGGACGATGTGGTCGGCCTGGAGCACACCTATGGCTGCGGCGTGGCGATTGACGCGCCCGATGCCATCATCCCGATCCGCACGCTGCGCCACATCAGCCAGAACCCGAATTTTGGCGGCGAGGTCATGGTGGTTAGTCTGGGCTGCGAAAAACTGCAACCCGAGCGGCTCTTGCCGCCGGGCAGCATTTCGATCGCAAGTAGCCCTCACCCTAACCCTCTCCCAGGGGGAG
>JBGSRY010000056.1:0-5470 GCA_041737325.1 Rhodoferax sp.
GTGGAAAATTTTGACATCAGCCCGACCGAAAACGCCTGCTGGGACTGCCACAACAGCAACGAGTTCAAAGGCAAGAAAATGCCCATGGTGAGCGTCAGCCATCTGCTCAAACCAGCCAGCGCCGGGGCCGAGCCGGAGCTCAACAAACTGCGCTGGCAGTGCAACAGCTGCCACGTACCGCAAATCGATGCCCAGCCGCTGGTGGCCAATGACTTCAAAAACAACTGAATCGGTATGAACGTCCTGCAACTGGATGTTCAACAACTGCTGGCGGCGCTGCCCCTGTTCAACGCCCTGTCAGCGCATGAGCGCGAGCGCATTGCCCAGGGCTGCAAACTCAAGCAGGTCGAGTGCGGCCAGGTGCTGTTTCGCAGCGGCGATGCGTGCGAGGCTTTTTATGTGGTGGTTTCCGGCCAAATCCGGCTGTTTGTGGCATCGCCCAACGGACAGGAGAAGGTGATCGAGATCATTGGCCCAGGCCACAGCTTTGCCGAAGCCATGGTGTTCCTGGGCCAACCGCACATTGTCAATGCCCAAGCGCTGGCCGACACGCTGCTGGTGTGCGTCAGCAAACAAGCCGTGTTTGCCGAGGTGGAACGCGACCCGGGTTTTGCCTTGCGCATGCTGGCCGGCATTTCACGGCGCTTGCACGGTCTGATTCAGGACGTGGAGTCGTACGCGCTGCACAGCGGCATGCAGCGCCTGATTGGTTACCTGCTGCGTGAAGTTGAAACCAGCGCCACGCCAGGCGCAGCCGGTGTCGGCAGCACGGTCACGTTGCCCGCCAGCAAAGCCACCATTGCCTCGCGCCTGTCACTGACACCCGAGTATTTTTCACATGTGTTGCACGAGCTGGAGTCGCAGGGGCTGATCCAGATCGACAAACGTGACATCCGCATTCCCAACGTGAAGCAGCTGGCCTGCTTTGGTTCGCACTGAAAAGTTCCCGGGTGCAGGGGTCTTGCTGATTTATTGTGCGCAGTTTTTAAGCGGCATTAAGGATTTGATGGGTGCGTGTGCCCAGAATCAGCGACAGTAACTTAAGGAGTGTTTCATGACGACTATTTTTCGACGTGCAGTGCATGCAGTGGGGGCCGTGGCCTGTCTGCTGACACTGTCGCTGGCCTACCCGGCGTGGGCCGCCGATGCCCCGGCCAGCGCCAAAACGGCAGCTGACACCGCGTTGGGCAAAAAGTGCCTGACCTGCCACGGACCAGACGATCAACCCGGCATTTATGCCGAGTGGAAAGGCAGCGCCCACGCCAGCAACAATGTGGACTGCTACGACTGCCACAAGGCCAAAGAAGGCGAAAAAGGTGCTTTTGAACACAAGGGGGCTTTCATCCATGTGGTGGTAACCCCCAAAGATTGCGCGGCTTGCCACAAGACTGAAGTGGCGCAGCAACAGCGCTCGCACCACGCCAAGGCCGGCAACATCCTGGCCTCGGTGGACAACTTGCTGGGTGAGGTGATTGGTGGCCCAGCCGCCGTCAATGCCGGTTGCAAACAGTGCCACGGCAGCACGGTGGAGATCGATGCCAAGGGCAAACCCACCCCGCAGACCTGGCCCAACACCGGCATTGGGCGCAAGAACATTGATGGCACTTTGGGCTCCTGCTCGGCCTGCCATGCGCGCCACAGCTTTTCGTCGGCGCAAGCGCGCACACCCGACACCTGCGGCAAGTGCCACATGGGGCCGGATCATCCGCAAATCGAGATTTACAACGAGTCCAAACACGGCATTTTGTACCGCGCCAATGTGGACAAGATGAACCTCAATTCGAAGAGTTGGGTGGCTGGCGTGGACTACACCGCAGCACCTACCTGCGCCACCTGCCACATGGGTGCAACCAAAGACCAGAAGAACACGCACGATGTGGGCGAACGCATCTCGTGGACGCTGCGCCCGGCCATTTCAGCCAAGCTCAACATGATCCGCCTGGCCAATGGCGACGAGTTTGACCAGCCTGAAGGCCCGGCCTTGCCCAAGGTAGGTGATGCCGTCAAGGGCTCTACCGTGACCGAAGTGCTGACCTGGGAGCAACGTCGCAACAAGATGAAAACCGTCTGTGCCACCTGCCACACCAGCAACACCGTGAACGGCCACTACAAGCAGTTTGACGACGTGGTGGACCTGTACAACGACAAGTACGCCAAGCCGATTGCCGCCATCATGAAAGAGCTTGAAGACAAGGGCTACCTGACGCACCAGCCGATGGATGCCAAGATCAAGTGGACCTGGTTCGAGATCTGGCACCATGAAGGCCGCCGCGCCCGCCACGGTGCCTCGATGAACGGCCCCGACTACACCTGGTGGCATGGCATCTATGAAGTCAGCCAACACACCTACTTCAAGTGGATTCCCGAGCTGAAAGAAGTGGTCAAGGCCAAGGACGGCAACGAAAAATTTGCCACCGACTTGCTTGACAAGTACTTCAAGCCGATTGCCGGTCATGACTGGTTCTTCAATGGCATGGGCAAAGACCAGATCGAGAAAGTACGCAAAGGCTACGAAGAGCGTTATGGCAAGGGCAGCATGAAGTAAGCTGCAGCGCAGGCCAGCTCACGAGCGGCTCTTCGGCCAAACGAAGAGCCGCTTTTTTTAATCACGTCACAAGGAACTTCACACCATGCGTGCCTCACTTCACAGAAACTTCATGCTCGGTTGTGCCGCGTTGTTGAGTGCCTTTGCACTTTGGTCGGCGCAAGCAGCCAGCCACCCGGACTTGCTGGTACAGGGCGACCAGCAATGGGCCGCAGGTCAATTGGATCAGGCGCAAGCCACCTTTGAGCAAGCGGTGCGGGCCCAGCCCGACTCGGTCAAGGCGCGCATGAAACTGGCCGGGCTGCAGCTGTCACGCCAGGACTTCAAGGCCAGCATCCCAATCTACCAGGCCGCCATTGGGCTCGATGCCAACAACGACAAGGCCTGGCTGGGTGTGGCCTTTGCCTACCTGCACACCGGCCAGGACGCGCTGGCGGCGGCCGCGTTTGACGCGGCCATTCGCATCAACCCGGCCAACCGCAACAAGCTGGCCCCGGTGCTGGACAAGCTCAGTCTGAAATAGATGCCACTGTGGCATCGCTGTGCAGGCGGCCATCCACCAGCTCCAGCAAACGGTCACAGCGCTGCGCCAAGTGGGCATCGTGGGTCACGATCATGAACGTGATGCCACGCTGCGCATGCAGTCGGCGCAGCAGCGCAAAAACCTCGGCACTGCTGGCCTGATCAAGATTGCCTGTGGGCTCATCAGCCAACACAAGGGGCGGGTCCAGCACCACGGCACGGGCAATCGCCACACGCTGTTGCATACCGCCTGAGAGTTCGGCCGGGCGCTTGTGCTCGGCACCCGCGAGCCCGACCTCGGCGAGCAGGCTAAGCGCGTGTTGCCGACGTTGCACACTGACACGGCCTTCGGTCATCAGCACCGGCAGCGTGACGTTTTCCAGCGCTGTGAACGCTGGCAACAAATGGTGAAACTGAAACACAAAACCCAAGGTTTGGCGTCGGCGCAGGGTCAGGCCAGCATCGGATTGGCCGCGCATCTCTTCACCTTGGAGCTGATAGGAACCGGCACTCATCGGTTCGAGCAGCCCAAGAATGTTTAGCAACGTGCTCTTGCCCGAACCCGACGGCCCCATCAGCGCCACAAATTCGCCCGCAGCCACTTGCAAGTCAATGCCGTGCAGCACTTCGGTCTGGCTCGGCAACCCCAGGTTGTAACTTTTACGAACACCCTCAAGCGCTATTAATAGTGGAGCTGGTGATGCTTTATTCATAAGGGCTAGAGGCCAAAAACACTTACAAGCGAATAGCCTGTGCCGGATCCATGGCGGCAGCCCGCCGTGCCGGTGCAATGGCTGCCACGACACCACAGACACTGGCCAGCAACGCCACCTTCAGGCCGGTGTCCCAAGGCAGCGTGATGTTAAACAGCGGCAATCCGTCGGAGCCTTTGACGAAATGGGTGAACCCCCAGATCAGCGCCACTGCAATCAAAATCCCCAATGCAGACCCGACTGCGCCAACCACCGCACCTTGCAGCAAAAATACCCGCAGAATCTGCGCGCGTGTGGTGCCCATGGCACGCAAGATGCCAATTTCGCGACCCTTTTGCACCACCGAAACCACCAACACGCTGGCAATGCCCAGCACCACCACGACCATGACCACGCCACGAATGATGCCCGTGCTGACCGACTGGGCGTTGAGCGCCGAAACCAATTGCGCGTTGTTTTCTTGCCAGCTTTCAACCTTGTAAGGGTAGCGCGCACGCAGACTTTCGGCCAGGCGTTGCGCCTGCCACACATCCCACAGTTTGATGTCCAACTGGGTGGCACCACCGGGCAGCGCAAGCCAGCTTTGTGCCGCACGCAGCGGCACAATGACGGTGCGCCGATTCAGGTCCCGCACGCCCAAGTCCACCAGCGCGGTCACGCGCACGGATTCGCTCACAGCGCCAAGCTGCAGCGTAAAGCGGTCTCCCACACGCACCCCCAAGTCGTCTGCCAGCTCACGCCCAATGATGCCCTCACCGGTACTGAGCCGCGCTTGCCCACTGACCACTTTGCTGCGCAGCCCAACGATACGGTCGTAGCGCTCCAAGTCAACACCCAGCAGCGCAATCGACTGCTGCGCCTGCCCGCGCAGCGCCAAACCAGAACCTGACACCATCGGGGACACCTCCGAAATTTCTGGCATGGCCTGCAACACCGGTAACAGCAGCTGCCAGTTGACCACGGCGCGCAGGCGTTGCGCGCGCGGTTGCGTTTCAGTCAAGCGGGTAACGCCCGGCAGCGCCGGGCTGGCAAGCTGCACCACGTCTTGTGGCGAGCGCAAAGTGATGTGCCCCTGCGCGCCCAGGGTTTTGGTCAGGGTGCTGGCTTGCAAGCCCCCAATCAGCGCCGAAATGTAGGCCACCACCGCCACGCCAGCGGCCACCCCGACCATGATGAGCAGGGTCTGCATGCGCCCTTCGCGCAAAAAACGCAGCGCCACCAGCCACTCAAAACCCAAACTTTTAAACATGGTTCGCGCCGCTCAGCGCCCCATCGCATTTCCCAGCGCAGCACCGGCTGCTCCAGCTTGATTGGGCAGCTTCTCATTGGCTTGGAATGCGACACTTTGCGACAACGCCCGGGTGCGCACCCGCGCCCCGGCTTCAATGCCCCCACCCAGCAGCACTTCATCACCGGTGTTGAGGCCTTGCAGCACCTCCACTTGCTGCTGGTTGCGCACACCCAAGCGCACCCGGCGCTGTTGGGCGCGTCCATCCACCGCCAGCAGCACATCGGCCACTTCGTCAGAGGCTCCGGCTACGTTGTGCAAAGCCGCCAGCGGCAGCACCAGCGCCTGCGCCCGCTGGGCGGTTTGAACCTCTACTGACAGCGTCATGTCCTCGCGCAGAAAGTCAGGTGCGCTTTGCGTCAAACCCAGTGTCACTTCTACCGCGCCACGCTGCGCGTCAAC
>JBGSRY010000073.1:0-1638 GCA_041737325.1 Rhodoferax sp.
GGTAGGACTCGATCGCCGTCTCGATCTCAAAGGCCGTGCCGGAGGGAAAGGGGTCCCCGTTCTTCCGCCGGAACTTGTGGCTCAGCATCGTGCCCAGCCGCGACCACAGGATGCAGACGACCACGTCAAACTCCGCCGTCAGTGGGATGTTTTCAGGGTCATTGAGGCTCGCCGTCGCCCGCATCGGCTCATGCTCCCAGAAAAAGGCATCCAGCAGCACGCGCCCGGCAAACTCAAACCGCGCCAATACCCAGGCCAGCGGCAGGCCCAGTGCCAGGGCCAGCATGCAGGTGATGGCGGCCTGCGCCAACGACCAAAGCACACGCCAGCGCAGGTAATCGTCTTGCCACGGCTGCCACAGCGACCAGTCAACCAAGGCGTTGAATTCGCCGCTGAAACCCGCCTGCGCCAAACGCAGCAGCGGTGCCAGCAACAGCACCCCCAACGCCGCAGCAGGCAGCGCAGCCAGCCAGACGCGACGCACGTTCAATCTACTTCAGCACCACCTGGGTCCAGCGTGCCACCCATTTGGCCCCCTGACTGGCGATGGTTTGCGCAGGCAGGCTCTCAAAATGCGCCGGTTCTGCGGCGTGTTGCTGCAGCACGGGCGCAAGCGCCGTACCGGGTTGCGCGGGGTACATCCACATTTCGGTTTGCAGCGCCTGCTGTACGGCGGCAGAGCGCATGAAGTCGATGAATTTTTGCGCTGCTGGCCGCTGCGCACCGCCCTTGAGCAGGGCTACGCCCTCCACCTGCTTGAACACACCACCCTTGAGCGTCAGGCTGCCAGTGGGCGACTGGGTGCGCTTTTCGGTGGCGTAAAACACTTCCGCTGCCGGGCTGGTGGCGTAGCTCACCACCAGCGGGTGCGTGCCACCCCCGCGCGTGAAGTCGGTGTAGTAGGCCTCGCTCCAGCCCTTGGCCACTTTCAGGCCGTTGGCACGCATCTGGCCCCACCATTTGAAAGCGGGCTCCTCGCCCAGCCCGGCAATGGTGGCCAGCAAGAACGCGTAGCCGGTGCTGCTGGTGGCGGGGTTGGGCACCACCAGCGCGCCTTTGTAAGCGGGCAGCGTCAGGTCTTGCAGTGTGGCGGGCAGCGTCAGACCACTTTTCGCAATCGCCGTCTTGTCAAAATTGATAGTAACAAAGCCATAATCAACAGGGGCTAGAGCGCTATCCAGCACACCAGCCGCCTGGGCTTTGGCTTGCAGGGTGTTGTCAATGCCATAGACCACGTCAGCCACCGGGTTGGCTTTGGTCAGAATGAGTTTATTCAGCATCTCGCCCGCATCACCGCCCTTGATGATGACCAGCTTGATGCCTGCGTCTTTTTGAAATTGCGCCAGCAGCGGCTTGGGAACAGCAAACGAGCTGTGCACCATCACGCGCAGTTCATCGGCAGCGTGTGACAAAGTGGAAAAGCTCAAAGCAGCCAACGCAGTGGCAGCAACAGAAAACAAACGACGGTTCATGGCAGGCCTTTCAGTGCGCCAGCAGCCGAAGCGCTGGGAACTGGGCGACGCCGCGCTCACCGGTTTCGCGATGTATTTCGATCTGCAGGACGCCGGCAATCATCGCGAACTGGCGCTGTGGAAAATCAAACCGCACCTGCCGCCAGCGCTGTACGCGCTGCTGACG
>JBGSRY010000119.1:0-3325 GCA_041737325.1 Rhodoferax sp.
TCGCCGCACCACCAGGTGGGCAAGGCCGGCAGGATCAATTCTTGGTTGAACAGCTTGCGTGACAGTGCCGGCAAAAACCCCAGCAGGGCGGGTGATTCCAAAAACGCGGTGCCGGGCGCATTGGTCACCAGCACATTGCCAGCGCGGATGGCCTGCATCAGCCCGGGAACGCCAAGGGTTGAGTCAGCCCGCAATTCCAGCGGATCGAGGTACTCGTCGTCGACCCGCTTGAGCAAACCGTGCACTGGCACCAGCCCTTTAAGGGTTTTTAAAAACAGGTGCTCGTCACGCACCAGCAGGTCGCCGCCTTCGACCAGCGTCAACCCCAGGTAGCGTGCCAGGTAAGCGTGTTCAAAATAGGTTTCGTTGTAGGGACCGGGGGTTAACAAGGCCAGGTGGGCATCCTGCCCCAGGGGGCTCAAGCTGCGCAGGCTGTCCATCAGGCAGCGGTAAGTGAGCGCCAAACGCTGCACCCGCAGACTCTGGAAGGCCTGCGGAAACTGCGCCGAAATCGCCAGCCGGTTTTCCAGCAAATAGCCCAGTCCTGAGGGGGCTTGGCAGCGTTGTGCTTCAACCCACCAGTTGCCGTCTGCGCCACGCGCCAGATCAAAGGCGGCTATGTGCAGGTAGCGCCCACCCACCGGACGGATGCCATGCATGGCGCGCAGGTAACCCGGGTGGCCTTGCACCAAAGCAGGGGGCAAATAGCCGCTGCGCAACAGGCTTTGAGGGCCATACACATCGGCCAGCACCTGTTCCAGCAAGCGCATGCGCTGCAGCACACCGGCTTCAATATGCTGCCAGCTGCTGGCATCGAGCAGCAGCGGGAACAGATCCAGGGACCAGGGGCGCTGGGGGCCGTTGTGGTCAGCGTAGACGTTGTAGGTGATGCCGTTGTCGCGCACCTGGCGCGCCAGACTGGCGGCACGTTGCGCCATGTCGGCACTGCAATCATCTGCAATATTTATGAAAAAATCGCTCCAAGCCCTCGTCAATTCTGGTTGAGATGCTCCTGAATTTGATGTAGTTCCGGTCAATTCGTCAAAGTGTCCGGCAGCGGCCCGGCACGCCCTTGCCAGCGCTGGGATCGGGGTTGCTGCGGGTGAGGTGGCCTGGCTCTGGAAGCCACTGGTCTGGGACTGGTTCATTGTGGCGAGTATGCCAGTGATGGGTGGGGATGGTTGACAATGGCGGCTTGTTTCAACAGCCATGCTTCACATGAACGACATTTCCAACGCAGCCCCCGACACCGTCACAGAAACTGCCGAACCCAGTCCCAAAGTCAAGGGTAAAAACCGTTTTGCCACGGCACAACCGGTGCTTGAACAATTGTTTGCGCTTTACCCGCAGTTGTTTGGCGCGCGTTTTTTGCCACTCAAACTCGGCATTTTTCAGGACTTGATGGCCGCACACCCGGGCGTGTTCAAGCGCGATGATCTCAAAACCGCCCTGGGCGTGCACACCCGTTCCAGCCGCTATTTGCAGTGCGTGGCCGCAGGCCTGAAACGGCATGACCTGGCCGGCCAGGCGGTGGACGAGGTGGCCCCAGAGCACGTGTTTTTGTCGATTGTGGAGTTGTTTACGCGTCGCCAGGCCCGCACGCAAGAAGACTTGCTGCCCAAGCTGCGTCAGCAGTTGCTGGCAGCGTATGACAAATCTGGCTTGTCACGGCAAGATTACCTCGCGCGCATAGGCACGCCGACTGCGGCAGTGCAGGTGGTGCTGGATGAGGTGATGGACGGCGTAGACCTGCAGCGTGCGCGCCGCGCTGCGCTGGTGCAATCGTTTCAAGCCAGTGGCAAAACCGCTGAGGAATTCGCCGACATGCTGGGCATGGACGTGCGCGACATCAAGGCCGCGCTGCGCGCCGTCCCGATCAAACCCGCTGCGCTGCCCGACACACCGCCTACACCCGCCGCAAATCCAGCGTGAAGGGAAACTCAAAGCTGCCCGGCAGGTTGATGGTGGCCGGCGGTATGTGCATCAAACCCGGGGTGTGGCCCATGGCCACAAAGCGTGACAAGCGGCGACTTTCGGCTTCAAAAGCGTTCACCGGCAATTTGTCGTAGGCCACGCCACCCGGGTGTGACACGTGGTACTGGCAGCCGCCCAAAGAGCGCTTCATCCAGGTGTCCACCATGTCAAAGGTCAGCGGCGCGTGGATGCCTATGCTGGGGTGCAGGCTGCTGGGCGGGTTCCATGCCTTGTAGCGCACACCGGCCACATACTCACCCACCACCCCGGTGGGGTGCAAGGGCAGGGCATGGCCATTGCAAGTGACCACGTAGCGGCTCGGGTTCAGGCCCGTCACGCGCACTTCCATGCGCTCCAGTGACGAGTCCACATAGCGCGCCGTGCCGCCCGCGCTGTTTTCTTCCCCCATCACATGCCAGGGCTCCAACGCATTGCGCAGGGTCAACTCAATGCCCGCGCTGCAGACCGAACCCACCAGCGGGAATCGAAACTCAATGTGCGGCGCAAACCAGCTGTCATCAAATGCAAAACCAGCGGCACGCATTTCTGCCATCACGTCTTTGAAGTCAGCCTCAATGAAGGCAGGCAGCATGAAGCGGTCATGCAGCTCGGTACCCCAGCGGGTGGCCGGTGCGCGGTACGACGTTTTCCAGAACCGGGCAATCAGCGCACGCAGCAGCAATTGCTGCACGCTGCTCATGTGCGGGTGTGGCGGCATCTCGAACGCACGCAACTCCAGCAACCCCAGGCGACCGGTAACGGAGTCGGGCGAGTACATTTTGTCGATCGAAATTTCACTGCGGTGGGTGTTGCCGGTGGCATCAATCAAGATGTTGCGCAGCGTTCTGTCGACCAACCACGGCGGCATATCCTGTTCATAACGTTCGCGGTTTTTGTGGATTTGCGCCAAGGCAATCTCAAGCTCGTAGAGCTGGTCGTTGCGCGCTTCGTCCACGCGCGGGGCCTGGCTGGTGGGACCGACAAACATGCCGCTGAACAAATAGCTTAGCGATGGATGGTTATGCCAGTACAGCAGCAGGCTGGCTAGCAGCTCGGGCTGGCGCAAAAACGGACTGTCCGATGGTGTCGCACCGCCCATTACAAAGTGGTTGCCGCCACCAGTGCCGGTGTGGCGGCCATCGGTCATGAATTTTTCGGCACTTAGGCGCGACTCAAACGCGGCGTTGTACAAAAACTCGGTGTTGGTCACCAGTTCTTTCCAGTTCGTCACCGGGTGGATGTTGACCTCGATGACACCGGGGTCGGGGGTGACGCTGAGCAGTTTCAGGCGCGGGTCGCGCGGCGGCGGGTAGCCTTCCAGCACCAGTTGCAGGCCCAGCTCTTGCGCGGT
>JBGSRY010000129.1:0-1809 GCA_041737325.1 Rhodoferax sp.
GGCGGCCATTGGCGGCCCCAGTGGTTCCACAGCAGCTGCGCCCCGGTGTGATCGAGTCGGGTCAGGGCGCGCAAGTCCCACGCAACGGGTGTCGCTGTGCCGGGTGCAAGCTGTGCGCCGGTGACACGCTGGTTCTGGAGCGCGGCCAGCCCCTGACGGATGGACGGCCAGGCCGCAGGGGCCGCCAGACAAGCCGCACTCCAGCTGCCGCCCAGCACCACCGCGCCACCAGCGGGGCTGGTTTGCAGGGTGAGGGTGGGGATGGCTTCTGGCATGGTGGACGTGTGGTGCGCATCGTAACGGCAATGCTACCGGCCTGCGGCAAAATGCCCCCACCGCATGTGGCAGGCGGCCACCACAAGGAACCCATCCATGAGTACCGACTTTGACTACATCATCATCGGCGCCGGCACTGCCGGCTGTCTGCTGGCCAACCGGCTCAGTGCCGACTCCAGCAAGCGCGTGTTGCTGATTGAAGCCGGGCGGCCCGACAACTACCACTGGATACATATCCCGGTGGGCTACCTGTATTGCATTGGCAACCCGCGCACCGACTGGCTGTTCAAGACCGAACCCGATGCCGGGCTCAATGGCCGCAGCCTGCGCTACCCGCGTGGCAAGGTGCTGGGCGGTTGCAGCAGCATCAACGGCATGATCTACATGCGCGGCCAGGCGCGTGACTATGACGCTTGGGCGCAGCACACCGCAGACGACGACTGGCGCTGGCAGGCGGTTTTGCCAGACTTCATGGCGCACGAAAATCACTATAAATTAGATAGCAGTTCACCCATCTTAAACAAGGGCTCAAGCCCGGAAATGCTTGAAACATTCAAACGCTGCCATGGTCATGGCGGCGAGTGGCGGGTGGAGCAGCAGCGCCTGCGCTGGGACATTCTGGATGCCTTTGCCCAGGCTGCGCAGCAAGCCGGCATTCCCGCCACGGCTGACTTCAATACGGGCAGCAACGAAGGCGTGGGTTACTTTGAAGTGAACCAGAAAAGCGGCTGGCGCTGGAACACCAGCAAAGCCTTTTTGCGCCCGGTCTGCACCCGCCGCCCCAACTTCACGCTCTGGACTTCAGCGCAGGTGGCCAAGCTTGACATCGAGCGGCAAGCCAACGGCGCATTGCGTTGCACCGGTGTGCAGGTGCACACCGCCAGCGGCTGGGTCAACGCCCGTGCCCGTGCCGAGGTGATTTTGAGTGCGGGCAGCATTGGTTCACCACAGCTGTTACAGCTCTCGGGCATTGGCCCGGCCGCGCTGTTGCAGCGCCACGGCATCGACGTGTTGCATGACGCGCCCGGCGTAGGTGCCAATTTGCAAGACCATTTGCAAATTCGCTCGGTGTACAAGGTGCAGGGGGTCAAGACGCTCAACGTGCAGGCCAACTCGTGGCTCGGCAAGGCGCAAATTGCATGGGAATACGTCTTGCACCGCAGCGGCCCGATGAGCATGGCCCCAAGCCAGTTGGGCGCTTTTACCCGCAGCGATGCCAGCCAGCCGTATCCGAATATTGAATACCACGTGCAGCCGCTGAGCCTGGAGGCATTCGGTGAGCCCTTGCACTCTTTTGCCGCCTTTACCGCCAGTGTCTGCAACCTCAACCCAAGCAGCCGCGGCACGGTGCAGATCAAGTCGCCCGACTTCGCCGCCGCGCCAGCCATTGCCCCCAATTACCTCAGCACCGAGGCCGACCGCAAGGTGGCGGCCGATTCATTGCGCCTGACGCGCGCCATCGTGGCGCAGCCGGCGCTGGCCAGCTACCAGCCGCACGAGTTCAAGCCCGGCGTGCAGTACCAGACCGATGCT
>JBGSRY010000133.1:0-6770 GCA_041737325.1 Rhodoferax sp.
GTCTGGAAGGCAATGCCGTCAATCACTTGAATGATGTCGGCAATGCGCCGTGAACTGTCGTTGATGCCTTTCATGGTGTCGACCACTTGGGCCACCACTTCACCGCCTTGCACTGCAACAGTCGAAGCACTCATGGCTAGCTGGTTGGCCTGGCGGGCGTTGTCGGCGTTTTGTTTCACGGTGCTGGACAACTCTTCCATGCTGGCGGCGGTTTGCTCCAGGGCGCTGGCTTGAGACTCGGTGCGGTTGCTCAGGTCTTGGTTGCCTTGGGCGATTTCGGCACTGGCGGTGGCTACGGATTCGGAGCCTTGACGGACGTTTGCCACCACTTTGACCAAGCTGCTGCGAAACGCTTCCAGGTCGCGCATCATGACTCCTATTTCATCCTGATTGCTAAGCTCAATGGGATTGCCAATTTGACCAGCCGCCATGTCCACCAGAGCGGCTTGTGCACTGGCAATGGGACGAGTAATGGCGCGGGTGGTCTGAAAAGCCACCAACAAAACGCTAACCAAAGCCAGCAAGCCCAAACCTTCGCCGATCATGGCCCAGCGTTGCACAGTTTTCTGGTCGTTCAAATAGCCTTGCTCGGCCATTTTTTCGGTCATTGGAATCAGGGTTTGCAAGTGTTTGATGACATTTTTATGCACTATTGGCCACTCGTCTTCCAGCACACTGGCAAGTGCCTTGGTGTCGTGGGAAGCGTAGCCTTTTTCGATGTTGCCCAGCACACCATCTACTTGTGACCAGTTGGTTTGAAGGGCCTGAAACTCGGCGGCGCTTTCAGCGTCTATAAAAATTCTGGCAAACACCGGCATGGCGGTCTTGACAGTTTCAGCCAAAGACGCGCGTGATGCCTTTAAATGGTTTAGCGAGCCCTGCACGGGCAATTGTTCAAGTAGCACACCTGCTACCCGAAAGCGCACTTCTTGCAGCGTGTTTTCCAGATTTTGAATGTGCGCAATCGACAGCGTGTGATCTTCATACAGGTCTTGCAACGCCTGGGCACTCAACCGATTGGCCATGAACGTGACCACAGCCAAAGCAGCAATGCCAAACAGGGCAAATGCCGAGAGCAAGCTCAAACGGTTTTTAATGGATAAGTGCATGCCCATGGCGTTGCCTCCTGTAGTTATTGGTTTCTGGGTATGTCTGGTTTATTGCGTGGGCAAACCGGCGGCCACCCATTCAGGCATGCCACCACGGAACCACTGCACCTTGGTGTAGCCCGCTTTGATAGCTACTACAGCGGCTTTGTAGCTCTTCCAGCAGCTGCCTGAATTGCAAAAAAACACCAGTGGCGCAGCTTTGTTAGCGGGCAATTTAGCCAAGTCAAAACTGTCCTGGCTGGCATCAAAGTTGACATCTTTGGCGCTTTTTTCCTTATAAGGCACGCTTTTGGCACCCAGTATGGTTTTCTCGGCGTATTCGGCGGCCACGCGGGTATCAATCACTGGCACGCCTTTGCCCAGCATGGTTTTGACTTCTGCTGCGCTGACCAGGGTTGTGCCCTTGAGCGTGGCAGGTGTGTCTGCGGCCAGTGCACTGGTGGCCAGCCCAAGGCTCAAAGCCAAGGTAGAAATGAATTTGAGGTAGCTGCGTTTGTTCATACAAGTCTCCTGGTGGTTGAAAAAATAAATAACAAGCTTGCGGCCGCTACAAGCTCAAAAGCGCGGATAGATATGAATCAGCCATTTCATATGTGTTTATATCTCAAAATTCAAAATTAACTCAACGTCAATGCACCGTTGATCGACTTAATCAGCCGGAAAAAGAGTCACTGGCCCTGTCCATGCTGCCTGCTTGCTCCAGCAAGGCATCAAACTGCGCAACCGGCACGGGTTTGCTGAAGAAGTAGCCTTGTGCCACCTCGCACTGCAATTGCGTCAGCATCTGGCGCTGCTGGTCGGTTTCTACCCCTTCGGCTACCAGCGACATCTTCAGGTTGTGCGCCATGCCAATGATGGTTTTGACCATTTCAATATCGTCTGGATTCTGGTCAGAATGGCTCACAAACGACTGGTCAATTTTGAGCACATCAATCGGGAACCGACGCAAATACGACAAGCTGGAATAGCCCGTGCCAAAGTCATCTAGCGAAAGCTGCACCCCTGTGGCGTGAATTTGATGCAAAACGGTTTCCATGTGGTGCGCATCAATGAGCAAGCTCTCAGTCAGTTCCAGACTCATGCGGTGTGGGTCAACGCCGCACGCCAAAGCCGACTGCAAGTCTTGCAGCAGTTCATCCGGGTGCAAAAACTGACGTGCTGACGCATTGAAACTGACCTTCAAGTCATACCCTGGTCTTGCCACACTTTGGCCTGGCGGCAAGCTTGATGCATCACCCAGCGCCCAATGTGGTTGATCAGGTCGGTGTGTTCAGCCACCGGAATGAACCGCGCCGGTGCGACCTGTCCCATTTCGGGCGGGTTCCAGCGAATCAACGCCTCACAGCCTACCAAACGACCACTGTGCAAGTCCATTTGAGGCTGGTAATAAAGCTCAAATTCATCACGTTCCAGCGCTTTGCGCAGCCGCCGCTCAAGATTCAGGCGTTCATGTGCTTGGTCGTTCAACGCTTGGGTAAAGAACTGGTAGTTGGCGCGCCCCATTTTTTTGGCTTGGTACAGCGCCGCATCTGCGTTTTTGAGCAGCTCATCGGTATCACTCCCGTCTTGTGGGCACAAACTAATGCCGATGCTGGGGGTGACGCGCAGTTCTTCACCCTGAATCTGCATCGGCTCCGACAGGGTGGTGATGATTTTGCTGGCCAGCACAGCAGCACCTTCGGCATGCAGCACATCACCAAGCATCAACACAAATTCATCGCCCCCGACCCGCGCTACGGTGTCGTCCGCCCGCACACAGGCTTGCAGCCGCTTCGCCACTTGCACCAGCACCTCGTCACCCACTGGATGCCCCAGGCTGTCATTGACCAGTTTGAAGTGATCCAGGTCCAAAAACAGCACCGCCAGATGGGCCTGGCGGCGCAGCGCACTGCTGATGGCTTGGTTGATGCGGTCATGCATCAGGCGGCGGTTGGCCAGACCGGTAAGCTGGTCGTGGTAAGCCATGTGCTCAATTTGTCGTGCGGCCTGTTTTTGGTTGCTGATATCCCTGAACAGGGTTTGAAACACGGTCACTTCGCCGGGCAACTCCATCAATTGCACGGACACATCCACGTCAAACACCGCACCCTGAGCCGTACGGTAGCGCGACTCAAAATGGTCACGGCCGCTGTGCATGATGCGGACCTTGCGAGCCGCTATCGCTGCCTGGTCGTCGTTCGCCTCAAAATCCGACACATGTAGCGCAAGCATTTGCGAACTGCTGTAGCCCAGCTGGTGCATGGCCTCACGGTTGTGCGCTACCACCTGCATGTTGGTGTCGATAAGCAACACCCCCTCGGGCATTTGTTCAAACAACGCTTCGTATTGTTTTTGCGCCAAGGATGCGTCTTGCTCGGCTAATTTACGGCTTTGAATGTCTTCAATCACCGACACGCCAAAGTCCGGGCTGCCATCGTCTTTCCAGACGACCCGCACATTGATCGCCACCCAAACGACATGTCCGTTTTTGTGTACATAACGTTTCTCAGAGCGGTAAATGTCGATCTCTTTGGCCAGCAGACGCTTGATGTTGACGATGTCTGTGCCCAGGTCGTCTGGGTGGGTTACACCCTGAAACGAGAGCTGCATCAATTCATCTGCCGTGTAGCCGACGATGTCACACAGCTTGTGGTTTACCCGTGTCCATTTGCCGCTGGGAGACAAATGCGCCATGCCCACAGCCGATAGGTTGAAAGTTTTTTCAAACAACTCGTGCTCGCGGCTAAGGGCCTGCTGAACCATGTAACGCTCTGACACATCGTGCAGCACCAGCACCACGCCAAACAATTCACCCCGTGCATCGCGCAAGGGTGCAGCAGTTTTTTCAATGGCCAGGCGGCTGCCGTCAGGGCGAATCAGCTGCATGCCGCTGCACAGGGTGACCGTGTTGGGGTTGTCAGACACGGCTTGGGTGGGCAAAGCCATGGCAATCCCGGTATCCGCATCCACCAGGTTCAAGACCTGGTTCAGTGGCTGCCCCTTGGCTTGGGCGGCGTTGACCGCCATCAGTTGCTGGGCACGGTTGTTAAGAGAAATGACGCGGCCAGCCGTGTCAAGCACCACCACAGCATCGCCAATGGCTTCAAAAATAGCGCGTGCACGCCGGTCTTCACGCCCCAGTTGGCGCATGGATTTGTAAGCAATCAAAAACACCATCAGAGCCAACAGCGGCAGCAGCACGGCCAGTGCCCCCAGCTCTTTCATGCCAAGCACCGCATGGGTTGGCTCGTTTGGATCACCCATCGCACTGACGCGTTGTTTGACGATGCGATCAATACCAGCGTAAGCCAAGTCAATGTCTTGCAACAGCTGGCGGTCTTTGCCCTGAATCATGGCGTCAACGGTCTTGAAGGACAGGGGCAATTCAGGCTTTAAAAAACTCAGGGCCGTTTGGTATTGCTGCAATAAAACCGTGTGTTGCTGCACCAGTGCGTCAATAGACTGCAGGTCCATGCCAAGGGTTTGCATTTGCAAGCGTGCATGGGCCAAGGCAGACCTGAATTGCGATGAACTGGCAGCAAAGTCTGTTTGATGTTTATCAAACTGGGCTGGGTCATGCGCGCGCAGCAGACTGTCTTTCCAATCGCGTACTTGCTGCAGCAAACGCACCCTGGCCTCGCCCAGCGATTCTTCCAATTCAAGTACCTGACTTGACTGGAGTTGCGCCTGTTTCCCAAGCGACTCCGTGACTTCTTTAAACAAAAAAGCGCTCAAAAGCACCGACACCATCACCACTATCACCGAAAGGCCCATCAGGGCCGTAACACGGCGTTGCAGGGTTTCAGCCGTCCTCATGGGGCGTTGAGTGCGATGAAGTGGGGCTGGTCGGCTTCAAGCGTGAACACCGCCACGGTTTGCACCAGCTCATGTGCCTGGGCTTTGAGGCTGTCTGCGGCGGCGGCCATTTCTTCAACCAGGGTGGCGTTTTGCTGCGTGGTGTGGGTCATCTCGCTGACGATGTGGCCAATTTGTCCCACGGTGCTGGCTTGTTCCTGGCTTTCACTGGCAATCTGGCTGGCCATGTCGGTCACGCGCTGAATCGCGTTGACCACTTCTTGCATGGTCTGTCCGGCGCGGTCTACCTGGGCGGTACCTTGCGCCACGCGGGTCACGCTGGCATCAATCAAACTTTTGATTTGTTTGGCCGCCTCAGCGCTGCGCCCGGCCAAGGATCGCACCTCAGAGGCCACCACGGCAAAGCCGCGCCCCTGCTCACCCGCACGCGCCGCCTCTACCGCAGCGTTCAAAGCCAAAATGTTCGTCTGAAAAGCAATGCCGTCAATGACCCCAATGATGTCCGAGATTTGGCGTGATGCAGCGTTGATGCCCTGCATGGTGCTCACCACCTCCCCCACCACCTGACCACCGTGCACCGCCACGTCAGAGGCTTCGCTGGCGAGTTGATTGGCCTGGTGCGCGTTGTCAGCGTTGATCTGCACGGCGGTGGCCAGCACGGCCATGGACGAGGCTGATCGCTCCAGGCCGTTGGCCTGGGTTTGGGTGCGGTTGCTCAGGTCGTTGTTGCCAGCTGCAATTTCACTGCTGGCGTTTTCAATGGCATCGGCGCTTTGGCGCACGCCCGTCACCACGTCGGCCAGGCTGTGTTGCATGGCATCGAGCTGCGCCATCAGGCTGGCATGGTCACCTTCGCGCAAGGCAATCGCCTGGCTGAGGTTGCCACTGGCCACACGTTGGGTTAGCGCAGCTGCGTCCTGGGGCTCACCCCCGAGCTGGCGAATCACCTGGCGGCTGATGAACAAGCCCACCCACACGCCCGCTGCAGCCATCAGCAGCATCAGCCCCAGGCTGATACGGGTTGCGCGCTGGGCTTGCGCCGCAGCTTGTTTGCTCACGGTGGCACTGTCGTCTTTGATCCGCAGGGTGGCGGTTTCAAGCAATTTGGTGGGTTCACGGTCAATGCCTTTCACAGCAACGTCGCCCGCACTGGGGTCAAAGTTGGCGGCCTTGAAGGCTTCAAGTCCACGGCGGTAGGCCACGCCCATTTGCTGGTGTGCCTGCGCAAACTGGGCAATCAGTTTTTTACTCTCGCCTTCGGGCAGGCTGGTGGCAAGCTTGCCCGCTTCGTCGTTGATATGGCTTTCAACTTGGGTGAAGGCGTGCCAGTATTTGTCCAGTTGGTCAGGTTTTGCACCGCGCAGCAAGGTGTTCTTCCACTCTTGCACCTGGGTTTTGAACTCAGAACCAATGTCGGCAATGATGCGTACGTCTTCCACACTAGCCGCCACTTCTGTGTCGTACACCGTGATGGATTGGTTCAGGCTGTAAATGCCAAACAGCCCGGCGCTCGCCATGAGCAGCAAGACCGCTAAAAATGCGGCGGGCAGTTTTTGACTCAGTTTCATGTGATATCTCCTGTGCTTGACACATTTGCTGGAACACCGACTGATGCAAATGTATCAATGCGTAACACTAAATCAGTTTATCTTAAAAACATTAATGAAATTTGACTTACATACACTGTGTTTACCCCAATACGTAGCCGCTTTTTTAAAGCCTTTAAGGCCTGTAGCCCTTGTATTTATTCATTATGCTGCTATAAACTTTACATTTATTTAAAACGTCTCCCAATCCCCATCGCTGCTGCCCGTGGCTTGCGCTGTGACCTTGGGTGCTGGCAGCGATGCGGGTGCGGCTGGTCGC
>JBGSRY010000265.1:0-2817 GCA_041737325.1 Rhodoferax sp.
CCTCGGCTTCCAGCAGGTCGGCCAGTTTGGTCAGGTTGTCCAGATGGATGTTTTTTTGCGTCACGATTTGCGACACCAGAATCACGTCAGCGTGTTCCTCAATGGCACGCGTCACCAACTCTTCACACGTCACCTGCGCACCCATGTTGATGGCTCGCAGGCTGTGGTAACTCTCCAGCCCCTTGTGGCCGTTGTAGCCCTTCATGTTCATGATGGCATCAATGCCCACGGTGTGCGCGTCGGTCTCAATGCACGCGCCCACCACCACCATGCGCCGCTTCATTTTTTGGTCGATCAGCGCGTTGATGGCCTCCTTGTCCATCACCTCGTAGTCGGGTTTGACGACCGAATAGCTGTTCAAGTCCACCTGATGCTGGCACTGGCCATAGACCACATAAAAGCTGAAGCCCTGGCCCATGTCTTCGCAATGCACCACAGCCGGTTCGGTCAGACCCATTTGCGCGGCCAGGCGCTTGGCCCCTTCTTTGGCGCGGTCATCCAGCGCCACGGGCAGGGTGAATGAGAGCTGCACCCGGCCGTCGCCCAAGGTGTCGCCGTAGGGCTTGACCCACTGTTCGGCTGGAGCGGAATGGGGGTCTGACCCCAATTGATTTTTGGCTTGTGGGTTATTGGGGTCAGACACCAATTTCGCTGCGACGCTTTGCATCGCACCCGCAGGGAGTGCCGAAGGCACTGCGAATTTGGGCTCTGACCCCAAAAACCCAGACCCCAAAAACCCCAGCATCAGTTCTGGAAACGGGTTGTAGTAATCGGCTGCTTTGGCCAGCACCCCGTCCAGCCCCTTGCCGCCGGTGGGGGTGCGGGCAATCTCGGCAAACATCCCCTTGCCGATGGCGGAGGGCAGACCGATCTGCTCGATCTGCGCCAGCATCGCCACGGTGTCGGCCAGCACGCCCTGGGCGCGGCGCTCGATCTGGCCGCCGGCCTTGAATTCAATCTCGTCGTGCAAATCTTTCATCGTGCCAAACACATACCTGGCGTTTTGAATCGCCAGAAAACGATCCTGAATAAAGGGCGTGTGAATGGCCTCGGTCATCATGCCCAGCAGGTGGATGTTTTGGTGCGTGACGGTGCTGACCACGTTGAACAGCGCGTCCTGCACTTGGCCCTTGAAGATGTTGCCGGTCATGTGTTTGGTGGGCGGCATGTACTTCAGGCAGGCATCGGGGAACACCTGGCGGATCAGCTGCGCGTGCGCCAGCTCCCACAGAAAACCGTTTTCCAGCTCGGGGTTGATTTCAAACGCGTGACCCAGTCCCATTTGCTCGGGCTTCAATCCAGAGAGCTCGGCAAACTGCTCGTTGATCAGGTCCGATGCCAGCACCGTGTGCGCCGCTTCCACGGCATCGGCCGTGGTGAGGTAATTGTCTTCACCGGTGTTGATGATGATGCCGGCATAGGCATTGACCATGCGCGAGAAAAACTGGTCGATGAAGGTGCGCTGCATGTTGATGTCGCGAAAGATGATGCCGTACATCGAGTCGTTGAGCATCATGTCGAGCCTCTCCAGCGCGCCCATGGCGGCAATCTCGGGCATGCACAGGCCTGAGCAGTAGTTGGTCAGGCGGATGTAGCGCCCCAGTTTTTGCCCCACTTCGTCCAGCGCGGCGCGCATCAGCTTGAAGTTTTCCTGCGTGGCGTAGGTGCCGCCAAAACCCTCGGTGGTCGCGCCATAGGGCACGTAGTCCAGCAGGCTCTGGCCGGTGGAGCGGATCACGGCGATGATGTCGGCACCTTGCTCGGCCGCCGCTCTGGCCTGCACCACGTCTTCATAAATGTTGCCGGTGGCCACGATCACATACAGCCACGGCGTGGGCGCTTCGCCCGCCTTTTGGATGTGTGCGGCGCGCGTGGCGCGTTGGGCGGCAATGTGCGCACAGGCTTGCTGGGCCAGGGCTTTGGCGGCTTGTTGCGCAGCAGGCAGGTCAGCGGGCAGGGTCAAGGTCAAAGTGCCCGCGGCCACGGCTTTTGCTACTTGCTGCGCGCTCATGCCGTGCGCTTGCATGGCCGCCGCCAGCAGCGCAGCCGCGCCGTAGGGCAGCAGGTTGTGGCTTTGCAAATGGCTCACCAGGCGGTTGGGCAGCGGGATGTCGTTTTCGTCCACGCCATCTACGCCCATCAGGCGCAGGGTGGCGCGCTCCACGGTGGTGGTGGTGTAGCTGGCCATGTCGTCAAAGACGCGGCGCGCAATGTGTTTGGCGCTGGCGCGGGCGCGGTCGATGTGGGCCGGGTCGAGGTTTAAGTGGGACATGCGGTTTCCTCTGTTTCTTGAATGGGGTCTGGCAGCATCACGTCGGTGACGGCGTAGCCGGGCAAGGCCTGCTGCGCGGCCAGCACAAATGCGTTGGCCTCAAAGCTGCCGCCCAGGGGTGAAAACGGGTTTAGCGTCAGCCCCAGCACGCGGATGCCTCGGTAGGCCAGCACGCGTGCGCCACGCGCGCCAAATGCGGCCAGGTCGGCGGCTTCCACAAACAGGCGCGTGCCGTCTTGCACCACCAGCGTCAAACCGGGGTGGCTGGCCGCAAGCATCATCAAGGCCTGCCACAGGGCACGCCCCACTGCGCCGCTGACTGCTATGATTTGTATATCTGCTTGCCCATATTCCATAAGGGCTTGAGCACAATTTAGTGTAGAAATATGGGCGCTGAACAGCAAGGCCTGCTGGGCGTTCCACAGGCCCACACCACCGCGCGCCATGACCGGCTGGCACAGGGCACACAGCCCTGCATCAGCGGGTGCAATGGCCAGCAGCGCCAGGCGCTCACGCGTTTTGCGCAGCACATCAGCCATGCCGCC
>JBGSRY010000240.1:0-3347 GCA_041737325.1 Rhodoferax sp.
GCCGCGACGCGGTTGTCGGCCGATGTCATTAACCTTGACATTGCCCGCTCGTCGGCGTCCAAAGGCGAGTCGCTGCTCGACACAATTTCAAATTTGAGCGCGATGGCCGCCGATATTTTTGTGGTGCGCCACAGCGAGTCCGGCGCGCCTTATCTGATTGCCCAAAACGTGGCTCCGCATGTGCACGTGGTCAACGCCGGCGACGGCCGCCACGCCCACCCGACCCAGGGCTTGCTCGACATGTACACCATTCGTCACTACAAGGGTGACTTTGCCAACCTGACGGTGGCCATCGTCGGTGACGTGCTGCACTCGCGGGTGGCACGCTCTGACATCCACGCCCTGACCACCCTGGGCTGTGCCGAGGTGCGTGTGGTGGGCCCCAAAACCTTGGTGCCCTCCGACATGGCGCAGATGGGTGTGCGCGTGTGCCACAGCCTTGAAGAAGGCATCAAGGATGCCGATGTGGTGATCATGCTGCGGCTGCAAAACGAGCGCATGAGCGGCGCGCTGTTGCCTTCCAGCCAGGAGTTTTTCAAGAGCTTTGGCTTGACCCCAACCAAGCTGCAACTGGCCAAGCCCGATGCCATCGTGATGCACCCCGGGCCGATCAACCGTGGCGTTGAAATTGAGTCTGCGGTGGTGGATGGCGGCCACAGCGTGATCCTGTCGCAAGTCACCTTCGGTATTGCGGTGCGCATGGCCGCCATGAGCATCGTGGCCGGCAACGAGGCCTAACCCTTTTCGGAAACAGTCAGATGAACAAGCAAACACGTGTGTTGATTCAGGGTGGCCGGGTGCTGAACCCTGCCAGTGGTTTGGATGAAATTGCTGATGTAGCCCTTGATAATGGACGAGTTGTAGCTATAAATAAAATAGCAAAAGATTTCCAGCCTGAACGCATTGTGGATGCGCACGGCTGCCTGGTGCTGCCCGGCCTGGTGGATTTGGGTGTGCGCCTGCGCGAACCGGGTAACGAGCACGCCCGCATGCTCGAGTCCGAAATGGCCGCCGCCATGGCCGGGGGGGTGACCAGCCTGGTGTGCCAGCCCGACACCGACCCGGTGCTGGATGAACCCGGCTTGGTTGAAATGTTGCGCTTTCGCGCTGAAAAGCTGCAGCAGGCGCGCGTCTACCCCCTGGGTGCGCTGACCCGCGGGCTCAAAGGTGACAACCTGACTGAGATGGTGTTGTTGTCGGATGTCGGTTGCGTGGCGTTTTCACAGGCGGATGTCATGCTCTCCAACACCCAGGTGTTGCAACGCGCCCTGCAGTACGCCAGCACCTTTGGCTACGCCGTGTGGTTGCGCCCGCAAGACTATTTTTTGGGTCAGGGTGTGGCCGCCAGCGGCCCCCTGGCCACCCGCATGGGCTTGAGTGGCGTGCCGGTGTTGGCCGAAACAGTGGCCTTGCACACCATTTTTGAGCTCATGCGTGCCACCCAGGCACGTGTGCACCTGTGCCGTATCAGCAGCGCTGCCGGGGTTGAGCTGGTGCGCCAGGCCAAGGCCGATGGCCTGAAGGTGACGTGCGATGTCAGCATCAATTCACTGCATTTGACCGACACCGACATCGGCTTCTTTGACAGCCGCGCCCGTCTGAACCCGCCGCTACGCCAGCAGCGTGACCGCGCGGCCCTGCGCGCCGGCTTGGCTGACGGCACGGTGGATGCCCTGGTGTCTGACCACACGCCGGTGGACAAAGATGCCAAGGCGTTGCCGTTTGCCGAATGCGAGCCCGGTGCCACCGGCCTGGAACTGTTGCTGAGCCTGGCTTACAAATGGCATCTGGACGATGGCGTGAGCCTGACGCGGGCGCTGTCGGTGGTCACCGACGGCCCGGCCAACGTGTTGGGCACCTCCATGGGCAATCGGCATGGCCGCACCGGGCATCTGCAAGTGGGCGGGCTGGGCGATGTGTGCGTGTTCGACCCGGCTGCGCACTGGACGGTGCAAAGCGATGCCTTGGTCAGCCAGGGCAAGCACACGCCGTTTTCAAGCTACGAGTTGCCGGGGCGGGTGCGCTACACGCTGGTGGCGGGGCGGGTGGCGTACGCCGCCAACTGAAGCGGGCGCATGGTGTGTTGGCACGGCATGCGGCACACGTGGTCAGCGCTTTGTGGGCAGGCCCGGTTGAAGGTCACCACATGGTCAACCTGCGCCCGGATGCCAATCCACTCGCCCAGGGTGTGGTCGTGGTGGCTGGGCACCAGGGCCATGACGGTCTCACCCGTGGCCAGGCGCAGGGTGTATAAAAAGTCGGCACCGCGAAACGCCTTGCGCAAAATTTCGGCTTTGACCGGGGCATGGTCGTCGTGCACGATGTCATCGGCACGCAGCAGCACATCGCAGGCCCCATTGGAATAGGCGCAGGGTAGCGGGCACTCGGCCATGTCCGTCAAATCTCCCAGCGGGGTATGCACCACCACCTGGCCGTCCACGTCGCAGATCACGGCCGGTGTAAACACGCCGTGGCCAATGAATTCAGCCACAAAGCGCGTCGCCGGGCGGTGGTACAGCGTGTAGGCGTTGTCCCACTGGTGCAGTTCGCCTTGGTTCATGACCCCAATGGTGTCGCCCACAGCAAAGGCTTCAAGTTGGTCGTGCGTCACAAACAAGGCCGTGGTTTGCGCCGCTTTCAGGATGCCACGGACCTCGTACGCCAGACGCTCGCGCAAGTCCACATCCAGGTTCGAAAACGGCTCATCCAGCAACAGCAGGCGCGGCTTCGGTGCCAGGGCACGGGCCAGCGCCACGCGCTGCTGCTGTCCCCCCGAGAGTTCGTGCGGGTAGCGTGACTCCTGCCCCTGCAAGCCGACCAGCTCCAGCACCTCTTGCACCCTGGCCTGGCGTGCGGCGCGCGGCAAATGGTCAATGCCAAAGGCCACGTTGCGGCCAATGTCCATGTGGGGGAACAGGGCGTAATCCTGGAACACCATGCCAACCTGGCGCGACTCCGCTGGCAACGATTGCCCGGGCTGGCTGACCACTTGCCCAGCCAGCCGAATGTCGCCGCCGCTGGCGTTTTCAAGCCCGGCCACGGCGCGCAGCAGGGTGGTTTTGCCGCAGCCCGAAGGGCCAATCAGCACCCCGATGTCACCGGCGCGCAGCGCAAAGGAAACGCCACGCACGGCGGCGGCCCGTTGGCCGGCGTAGGTGACACTGAGTTGACGGACTTCTAGAAACATGAAATTGATTGTAGGGTGACCACGCCGCCTGGTAGATGACCGGGTTGGCTGCATCCCTACAATCCTCGACACCTTTCTTCTTGATTCATTCCATGGTTTATTCCCGGCTGCGCCAGGTGTTGTTTTTGCTGTTGACGGCGCTGTTCATGCTGCCCGTGCT
>JBGSRY010000268.1:0-14000 GCA_041737325.1 Rhodoferax sp.
GCTGCGCCTGCGCGCCACCGTCACCCAGCGCCGTGCGGGCGCTGAAACGCTGCTGGCGCAGCGCAGTTTCACCGCCCAGGTGGACGCGCCCACGCCCGATGCGCGTGGCGCGGTGCGGGCCTTGACGGGTGCGGCAGACCAGGTGGTACAGGACGTGGAAATTTGGCTGGGGCAGGTAGAACTGGCCCTTCACCGGATGCCGTCAGCCAGCGGGTCAGATGCGGACTGGCGGCGGTGAACGCGTTAGGGGTGCGGAAATTGCAAATGTACCGTTTATGGCGAGTGCTGGCGGAATGCAGTGCTAGGCGCAAGACGCGAAGTTTAGCCAGCTAAACGAACGGATTGGAACGACGCAATGCACCCGTCAGTGCCGCCAGAAATGGGATATTTGTGATTTCTGCATCCCTTACTGTGAGGTCATGCCCGTTTTCACCGGCAGACCGGCTTTTTGCCAGGCCACCATGCCACCTTCCACATTGCTGGTGGCGCTAAAACCAGCCTGTTGCAGCAACTTTTGCGCTTTGCCAGAGCGGTTGCCCGAATGGCAAATCAAGGCCACCGGTTTGTTTTTGTAGCCGAGCAACTCGGGCAAACGCTGCTGCAGTTGACCCAGTGGGATCAAGGTGCTGCCTGGTGCGTGACCCTGGGCGTATTCATCGGGTTGACGCACATCGATCAAGAGCGTGCCCTGGCTTTGCAGCGCGGGCACCTGGGTGACCGTGAGCACGTCCGGGGCGGCGTGCACGGCCAGGGTCAAAGACAGCAAGATGCTGCTGAAAAGTGTTTTTGCCAAGTGATGTGCCATGGTGATTTCCGGGTTGTTGAAGGTAAAAAGAGGGAACAGTTTAAGGTTTGGCCAGCGCGCGTCGATGCCAGCGTTGATGGGATGGGTTGGAGGGCCATGGGCAATAATGGTTCCACATTTGGATCAAACGCATGTTTCGCCTATCTTTTTTGAGTGCTCTGGGCTGGTCGCGTGCCTTGTTGACAGGCATCAACGTGGGTGTCGCCAGCCTGATCTTGGCCGCTGGCGGGGCGCTGGCTGCAGATACCGAGCCGGTGCTGGTGCGGGTTGGCGTATACCCCAACGCGCCCAAGATTTTTCTGGACCCACACGGTCAACCCAGTGGCGTTCTGGGCGACATGCTGGTGGCCATCGCGCAGCGCGAGTCGTGGCAGCTGGTGAGTGTGCCGTGCGCATGGCAGGCGTGCCTGCAAGCCTTGCAGGATGGCCAGATTGACTTGATGCCAGACGTGGCCTGGACCGAAGAACGCGCCAAGATTTTTGACTTTCACAGCACCCCGGCACTGCTGAGCTGGTCGCAAATTTACAAACACAAGGGGACTGGTATCAGCGGCATTCCTGACCTCAAGGGCAAGCGCATTGGGGTCGTCAAGGGCTCGGTGCAAGCCAGTTTTCTGGCCACCATGCTGGCCAGTTTTGGGGTATCTGCAGAACTGGTGCCAATCGATTCATTTGACCAGGGCTTTGCGCAGACCGCCAACGGCCAACTGGATGCGGTGGCGGCAAACCGGTTTTTTGGTGACCTGCAGGCCCAGGCCTATCAGCTTGAGCCGACGGCGATTGTGTTTCAACCGGCACAGTTGTTTTATGCCACCGCCAAAGGCCGCCACCCGGAGCTGCTCAGCGCCGTGGAGGATTACATCAAACTGTGGCAATTTCAGAGCGATTCGCCCTACGGCCTGGCGTTGCAGCGCTGGCTGCAGGTGCAGCCCAAACTGGTGTTGCCCAGCTACCTGTGGTGGGGTTTGGCGGCGCTGGTCACGCTGACACTGCTGGTGCTGGCCACCAACCTGTGGCTGCGTCGCCAAGTGGCGCAAAAAACCGCTCACCTGGTGGCCAGCCAAGCACGTCTGAACACCATTTTGAACAGTGTTGATGCGTTCATTTACATCAAGGACATGCAACTGCGCTACCAGTACGCCAACAGCAAGGTGTGCGCGCTATTTGGCCGGTCACTGGAAGAGGTGGTGGGGCGCACCGACCTGGTTTTTTTTGATACCGCCACCGCCACCAAGCTGCGTGTCAACGACTTGCGGGTGATTGAGGGCGGTGAACGGGTTGAGGAGGAAGAGATCAACCGCAGTGCCGACGGCACGCTGGAACACAGCTATGTGTCAGTCAAGTTGCCCTTGCGTGATGCCAACGGGCAGATTTACGCCTTGTGCGGCATTTCCACTGACATCACCAAACGCAAGCAGAGCGAAGAAGTGATTTTGCAACTGGCGTTTTACGATCCTTTGACCGGGCTGCCCAACCGTCGGCTGTTGCAAGACCGGGTACAGCAATTGCTGGGTGGCTTGACGCGATCACCCAAGGGCGCGGCCTTGATGTTCATCGATGTGGACAACTTCAAGGACATCAACGACACCCTGGGGCATGACGCGGGTGATGCCTTGCTGCGGCAAATGACACAGCGCATGCTGCAGTGCGTGCGTGCCCAGGACACGCTGGCGCGCCAGGGCGGTGATGAATTTGTGGTGCTTCTGGTGGACTTGTCCGGCAACGTCGAAGCAGCCGCACAAGAAGCCCAAGGGGTGGCGCAAAAGCTCTTGCAGCGGCTGCATGAACCCTATCAGCTGGGCGAAAAACCGCAGCAGGTCAGCGTCAGCATAGGGGTGGCTCTGGTCGACCCGGCGCAGCCCTCACGCGAGGAACTCTTCAAGCAAGCCGATCTAGCCATGTACCAGGCCAAGGCGGCGGGACGTAACACGCTGCGCTTCTTCAACGCGTCGATGCAAGCGCAGGTGATGGCGCGCACGTCGCTCGAGGCGGACTTGTACCGGGCGCTGGCGCAGGATGAGTTTGTGCTGTACTACCAGCCGCAGGTGGATGCCCAAGGCCAATGCCTGGGCTATGAAGCGCTGGTGCGCTGGCAGCATCCGGTGCGCGGTTTGGTGCCACCAGCTGAGTTCATTGCGGCCACCGAGTCGTGCGGGGTCATTGTGCCCTTGGGGCGCTGGATTTTGCGCACTGCTTGCCTGCAGTTGCTAGCCTGGGCCAACAGCACACCACAACGCCAATGGACGGTGGCGGTGAATGTCAGCGCGTTGCAATTTCGGCAAAGCGATTTTGTTGAGCAGGTGCAGCAGGTGTTGGCGCAGACGGGTGCCAACCCCCGGCAGTTGGAGCTGGAACTGACCGAGAGTCAGCTGGTGGACGATGTAGCCGCCGTGATTGCCAAGATGGCGGCCTTGCGGGCCTTGGGCGTGCGCCTGTCGCTGGACGACTTTGGCACCGGATATTCCTCACTGGCCATGCTCAAGCGGCTGCCTTTGAACCAGCTCAAGATTGACCAGACGTTTGTGCGCGACATGCTGGACAACCCCCAAGATGCCGCCATCATCCGCGCCATCGTCACCATGGGCGACAGCCTGCACCTGGATGTGATTGCCGAAGGCGTGGAACTGGCGGCGCAGCGCGATGCCTTGCACCGCTTGGGTTGCCATCACTACCAGGGCTACTTGTTCGGGCGTCCCACGCCGCTGTAACGGGTCGATGGCAGCTGCGGCTGCGTGATCAGGCCGGGTAAGCGCGCTGGCCAAAAATAGCCGAACCCACCCGCACCAGGGTGCTGCCGCTGGCAATGGCCGCTTCCAGGTCGGCGCTCATGCCCATGGACAGGGTATCGAGCTCAAAACCTTCCTTATTTAATGTGTCAAATAGGTCTCTAGCCCTTTTAAATACTCGGCATGCAGCTATAAAATCAGGAGTTGGTTCTGGGATGCACATCAGCCCGCGCAGGCGCAGATGGGGCAGCCCAGCCACCGCGCTTGCCAGCGCCAGCGCGGCCTCGGGCGGGACACCGGATTTGGTTGGGCCACCGTCCACATTGACCTGGATGCAAACTTGCAGCGGGGGCAGATCGGCGGGGCGCTGTGCGCTCAGTCGCTGGGCAATTTTGAGCCGATCCACGGTGTGTACCCAGTCGAAATGTTCGGCCACCAAACGGGTTTTGTTACTTTGGATGGGGCCAATGCAGTGCCATTGCAGGGGTAAATCGCGCAGGGCGGTGATTTTTTCGACCGCTTCCTGGATGTAGTTTTCGCCAAAGGCGGTTTGCCCGGCCTGGTAGGCCGTGCGCACGGCTTGTGCGCCAAAGGTTTTCGAGACCGCCAGCAAACTGACGGCGGTGGCGGGGCGTTGGCAGGTGCTGCAGGCCTGCGCCATGCGCCGGTGCACGGCTTCGATCTGGTCTTGAATCATGGTCATAATTGTCAGAGCGTATCAAACATTGAACCCAACTCAAGAGGCTATTGTGGACATTACCCAATTACTGGCTTTTGGTGTCAAAAACAAGGCATCGGACTTGCATCTCTCGGCCGGCCTGCCCCCCATGATCCGGGTCCACGGCGATGTGCGGCGCATCAATGTGGACGCGCTCGACCAAAAGCAGGTGCATGCCATGGTGTACGACATCATGACCGACTCACAGCGCAAACACTATGAGGAGTTTCTGGAGATTGACTTCTCGTTCGAAATTGATGGGCTGGCACGCTTTCGGGTCAACGCGTTCAACCAGCAACGTGGCGCAGGCGCGGTGTTTCGCACCATTCCCAGCAAAATCCTGACGCTGGAGCAGCTTAACTGCCCCAAGATTTTTGGTGATCTGGCGCTCAAACCACGTGGCCTGGTACTGGTCACCGGCCCTACCGGCTCGGGCAAGTCCACCACCTTGGCGGCCATGGTCAACTACCTCAACGAGACCGAATTTGGCCACATCCTGACGGTGGAAGACCCGATCGAGTTCGTGCACGAATCCAAGAAATGCCTGATTAACCAGCGTGAGGTCGGGCCGCACACCCAGAGCTTTGCCGCCGCCTTGCGCTCGGCGTTGCGGGAAGACCCGGACGCGATTTTGGTGGGCGAAATGCGCGACCTGGAAACCATTCGCCTGGCCATGACGGCGGCAGAAACAGGCCACCTGGTGTTTGGCACGCTGCACACCAGCAGCGCCGCCAAGACCATTGACCGGATCATTGACGTGTTCCCAGCGGAAGAAAAGGAAATGGTGCGCGCCATGCTCTCCGAGTCACTGCAAGCCGTCATTTCGCAAACCCTGTGCAAAACCAAGGACGGCCAAGGCCGGGTGGCCGCGCACGAGATCATGCTCGGCACCAGCGCCATCCGCAATTTGATCCGTGAAGCCAAGGTGGCGCAGATGTATTCCAGCATCCAGACCGGCAACAGTGTCGGCATGCAAACCCTGGACCAGAACTTGACCGACTTGGTGCGACGCAACATCATCACGCCGTCCGAGGCACGTACCAAGGCCAAAATTCCGGAAAATTTCCCGGGCTAATAAGGAGTTGTTATGGAACGCGATCAAGCCACTACCTTCATCACCGACCTGCTCAAGCTACTGGTGAGCCGCAATGGCAGCGATTTGTTCATCACGGCCGAATTTCCACCGGCCATCAAGGTTGATGGCAAGGTCACCAAAGTCTCGCCCCAACCGCTCAACGGCAGCCACACGGTGGCGCTGGCGCGCTCGATCATGAGTGACAAGCAGGTGGCCGAGTTTGAGCGCACCAAAGAATGCAACTTTGCCATCGCGCCACCGGCATTGGGACGCTTTCGGGTCAATGCGTTCATGCAGCAAAACAAGGTTGGCATGGTGCTGCGTGCCATTCCCAACACGGTGCCCACCATTGATGGCCTGCAGTTGCCGCAGGTGTTAAAGGAAATTGTCAGCGCCAAGCGCGGTCTGTGCATCATGGTGGGGGCCACCGGCTCGGGCAAAACCACCACGCTGGCGGCCTTGGTAGACCACCGCAACGAGACCAGCTTTGGGCACATCATCACAGTTGAAGACCCGATCGAGTTTGTACACGCGCATAAAAATTGTGTGGTGACCCAGCGCGAGGTCGGCATTGACACCGACAGCTGGGGCGCGGCCCTGAAAAACACCTTGCGCCAGGCCCCGGACGTGATCCTGATGGGTGAAATCCGTGACCGCGAAACCATGGAACTGGCGGTGGCGTTTTCAGAAACCGGCCACTTGTGCCTGGCCACGCTGCATGCCAACAGCGCCAACCAGGCGCTGGACCGGATCATCAACTTTTTCCCCGAAGAGCGCCGGGCGCAGTTGCTGATGGACTTGTCACTCAACCTCAAGGCCATGGTCTCGCAGCGGCTGGTGGCCAAGCAAAACAGCAAGGGGCGCTACGCGGTGGTCGAGGTCATGATCAACTCGCCCCTGATTGCCGACCTGATCTTCAAGGGCGAGGTGGCTGAGATCAAAGAGGTCATGAAAAAGAGCCGTCAAATGGGCATGCAAACCTTTGACCAAGCCCTGTTTGATGCGTTTGAAGCCAACCAGATCACCTACGAAGATGCCTTGCGCTATGCCGACTCGGTCAACGACTTGCGGCTGCAAATCAAGCTCAACAGCCAACGTGTCAAGCGCCAGGATCTGGCCGCCGGCACTGAAAACCTCACCATTGTCTAAAGAAAGTTGCACCCCATGAACCCACGCAGTTACGAAGCCATCACCCCCCAAAACGTTGCCTTTCTGGGGCTGGGTGTGATGGGTTACCCCATGGCCGGGCATCTGGTGCGGGCCGGACACCGGGTCACGGTGTACAACCGCACCACTACAAAATCTATAGCATGGTGCGAAGAATACAAGCGGGCTACAGGCCAAAATGGCTTGGCAAATCAGGCATCAAGCCCGCGTCAGGCGGTGCAGGGTGCGGCGTTGGTGTTTTGTTGCGTTGGCAACGACGACGACTTGCGCAGCGTGGTGCTGGGTGAAAACGGCGCGTTGGCGGGCATGGCTGCGGGCAGCATTTTGGTGGACCACACCACCGCTTCAGCCACTGTGGCGCGTGAACTGTATGCGCTGGCCCAGTCCAAAGGCCTGCAGTTTGTCGATGCGCCGGTGTCCGGGGGCCAGGCCGGCGCACAAAACGGTGCGCTCACGGTGATGTGTGGTGGTGACCGCGCCGCGTTCGATGCTGCCAAACCGGTGGCCATGGCGTTTTCCAAAGCGTTCACACACATCGGTGCCAGCGGGGCCGGGCAATTGGCCAAAATGGTCAACCAAATTTGCATTGCCGGGTTGGTGCAAGGCTTGGCTGAAGCCATTGCGTTCGGTGACCAGGCGGGTCTGGACATGAACCTGGTGCTGGAGGTGATTGGCAAGGGCGCAGCGCAAAGCTGGCAAATGGACAACCGTGGCAAAACCATGGTAGAGGGCAAATTTGATTTTGGTTTTGCCGTGGACTGGATGCGCAAAGACCTCGGACTGGTGCTGGACGAGGCCAAGCGCAATGGTGCACGTCTGCCCACGACGGCGTTGATTGACCAGTTTTATGCCGACATCCAGCACATGGGCGGCCGCCGCTGGGATACCTCCAGCCTGATCAAGCGCCTGAAGTAGGTTCACCCCTGTGCCGCGCCTGGCGGCGCGTCTTCCCCTTCCAAAAGACAACACCTTGCAGCCCGGCAAAGCCGGTTCTGCGGTGTTCTGGGTTGTGCGCCTCAGTACGCGAGTGAACCTCGTGAAGTCGGGGCTATTGGGCTGGGGCGGCCTTGGCTTCGTTGGCGGCAGGTTTGGGCAACAGGTTGCGCAGCTCGTCTTCGCTGATGATCTCAAACACCCGTACCACTTTTTGAACGCCGCTGGTGCTGCGCGCAATGTCGGTGGCACGGTCGGCCTCACGCTGGGTCACGCGGCCCATCAGGTAGGTGAGGCCGCGCTCGGTCACCACTTTGAACGCATTGGCAAACAGGTCTTTGGCATCCACCAGCCCGGCCTTGACTTTGCCGGTCACCAAGGCATCAGAAGAGCGTTGCGTCAGGGTGGCGTTGCCCAGCACAGCCAGCTCATTGACCACCGCTTGCACGTTTTCAACCCGTGCCAGCACCTGTTCGACCAACTGTTTGTCCTGGACACTGGGCACTTCACCGGTGAGCAGCACCTGACGGTTGTAGCTGTTGACATTGACATGCACCCGCTCGCCCAGGTTCTCACGCACGCGACTCGCGCCGCGCAGTTCAATGCCTTCGTCTTCCAGTTGCGCCCCCGAGGTACGGCGGTCAGTCGCCACCAGCGAGCCCATCACGGCCCCGCCCATGATGACGGGGAAACAGGCGCTCAAGCTGGCGCACAGCGGGATCGACACGGCCAGGGTGCGCAAAAGCGCACGGGTTTTGAAGCGGGACGGTGTGAATTTCATAGTGGTTTTTCCTGGTCGCCAAGTAACAAAGCATCAACCGCATCGCACAGGCAGTGCAGCGTGAGCAGGTGCACTTCTTGTACCCGTGCGGTACGGTCGTGGGGGACGCAAATGTGCACGTCGGTGTCGCGCAGCGCCTGGTTCATTTTGCCGCCGCCACGGCCAGAGAGGCCAATAACCACCATTTCACGTTCATGCGCGGCTTCGATCGCAGCCAGCACATTGGCAGAATTGCCGCTGGTGGAAATGGCCAGCAACACGTCACCGGGCTGGCCCAGGGCGCGTACCTGACGCGAGAACACGGCGTTGAAGTTGTAATCGTTGGCAATGGCGGTCAGGATGGAGCTGTCGGTGGTCAGGGCGATGGCCGCCAGCTCCGGGCGTTCGCGCTCAAAACGGCCCACAAATTCGGCCGAAAAATGCTGCGCATCGGCGGCTGAACCACCGTTGCCGCAGCTCAGCACCTTACCCCCACTGGTAACACACGCCAGCAGGGCTTGCACGGCATCGGCAATCGGTTTGCTCAACAGCGGGGCCGCATGGTATTTGAGGTCGGCACTGTCAATGAAATGTTGTTGAATTCGTTGTTCCAGCATGGCGGCGATGATACCTGCACCAAGCTTTGGGAGAGCTGCGTGGGGCCACCCCAGGCGCGAACGCTTGCGGCCCTGGTTCAATCGGCTTCAAATGCCCCCTTGAACCAAACCAGCTGCGCGCCCTCGAGGGTGACGACGTCAAAGCGGCACGGCGGCAAGGTGTTCAGCCGCATCAGGTAGTGGCGTGCGGCAAACACGATGCGGCGCTGTTTGACGGCACTGACGCTGGCGGCCGCGCCACCATGACGGGCCGTGTTGCGCTGCCGTACCTCGACAAACACACAAGTGCCATCGGGCGCACGCATGACCAGGTCGATTTCACCGCCACCACGCCCGGGGGTTCGATAATTGCGCGCCAGCAAGCGCAAACCCGCTTGCTGCAGGTGCACCAGGGCGGCGGCTTCGGCTGCATCACCACGTTGTTTGGTGCTGGGTTGCGTGTTCGTTTTTTGGAAAATCATTGATGTCACATCCTGCTCAGTCGGTTGCCGCAAGCTATGCCAGCGCCCTGCGTGCCGCCCAAGAGGCGGCCGGCCACCAGAATTATCAGCCTGGCACTTTGTTTGTGGTGGCTACGCCCATTGGCAACCTGGCCGACATCAGCCTGCGGGCGTTGCACGTGCTGCAACTGGCTGACGTGGTGGCCTGTGAAGACACCCGTCACACCCAAGCCATGCTGCGGGCTTATGGCATCGACAAAACCCCGGCGCAGTTGCTGGCCGTCCATCAACACAACGAGGCGCAGGCGGCACACACCGTGATTGAGCGGCTGCAACAAGGCGCGCGTGTGGCTTACGTGAGCGATGCGGGCACACCCGCCATCAGCGACCCTGGCGCGCGTTTGGTAGCCGGGGTGCGCCAGGCTCATCTGCCGGTGATGCCGTTGCCGGGGGCCAGCAGCGTCATCACCGCGCTGAGTGCCGCAGGTATCGCCCCGGACACGCAGCAGCACGGGGAATTTGTGTTCATGGGTTTTTTGTCCAGCAAGGCCACCGAGCGCCAGCTTGCAGTGCTGAAATTGGCGCAAGAACCGCGCGCGGTGGTGTTGCTGGAGGCCCCACACCGCATCGAAGCCCTGGCCAGCGCTTTGGCCACCCTGGGCGTTCGGCTCATCACGGTGGGACGCGAGTTGACCAAGCAGTTTGAAGAAATTGCCACCCTGGCCGCGCAAGATTTCCCGGCCTGGCTGGGGCACGATGCCAACCACTTGCGTGGTGAATTTGCGCTGGTGCTGCACCCGGCCGTGGTGGCGCTCAGCACCGGCCCGGATACCCGTGTGTTGCAATTGTTGTTGGCCGAGTTGCCCCTGAAAACCGCCGTCAAACTGGCCGCAGAAATTTCCGGTGAATCACGCAACGCCCTGTATGAATGTGCGTTGGCGTTGAAAAACCAAGACCTTTGACGTGGCAAGTGGGGGTCTGCACCCGAATTCACCTGGGCTGCGATGCGCCTGAGCGCTGGTACAGCGGCATGACCTTGGGCAGGTTGGCCTGGATGTCGGCAATGCGGGTGTTGCCTGAGGGGTGGGTAGACAACCATTGTGGTGGCGCACCCTTGTTGGCAGTCGCCATTTTTTGCCACAAACTGACTCCGGCCCGGGGGTCAAAGCCGGCACGGGCCGCCAACTCCATGCCCACCAGGTCGGCTTCAGACTCGTCGCTGCGACTGAATTGCAAGGTCAGCAACTGGGCCCCATAGCTGGTCACGGTTTGCCCCAGTTGACCCAGCCCGAGCAGGTTGCTGAGCAAATTGGCACCGATGCCGGTGGCGGCATTTTTGCCCATGCGTTCACGGGCATGTTCACGCAGTGCGTGGGCGACCTCATGGCCCATGACGGTGGCGACTTCATCATCGGTCAACTTGAGTTGTTCAAGGATACCGGTGTAGAAAGCAATCTTTCCTCCGGGCATGCAAAACGCATTGATTTGCTTGCTGCCGATCAGGTTGACTTCCCATTGCCAGTCCCTGGCGCGTGGATTCCAACTGAGCGCATGGGGAATGATTTTTTTGGCAATGGCACGCAGCCTTCGCACTTGCGGATGGTCTTTGCCACCGAGCGCGTTTTTGCTTGCGGCCTGCTGCAGCATGTGAGCGTACTGCTGGGCGGCTGATTGTTCGATGGTGTCGGCCGGTACCAGCTTGCCAAAGACCGAATTGCGACCTACATCGACCCCTTCATGGGGGCTGGTTTGTGCCCAGCTGGTGAAGGGGGCAAGCGCCAGGATGCCGGTGCTTTGCACAAACAGGCGGCGCGACGAGCAGGGGCAAAAAGGCGGGCAAGACATGGACTTCGTTTGGAAAAATGCAATCGGCTGAGTTTAGTACGGGGAGTCCAGAATGGGCTGGGTTGGAGCCAATGAGCCGTGCAGAGGTTCAAAATCCGGGGCTTCAAATCGTGCCGCTTTCGACCCGAAAAAAGTGTGGAGACCTCAAGTGAAAAAGCCGCTCATGCTGGCATCCATAGAAGCCTGTGTAGATCATCTTTTGAAGACGATTCCCGGCACGTTGGTGCTGGGAATACCGTTGGGCATCGGTAAGCCCAATCCCCTGGTTAACGCGCTGTATCGGCGCATCAAAGCCGATCCGCAACGCAAACTGCGCATCATCACCGCCTTGTCATTGGAAAAACCGGTGGGGCACAGTGCGTTGGAACAGAACTTTCTCAAACCGCTGGTGGAACGGGTGTTTGGGGATTACCCCGACATGGACTATGTCAAGGATGCCCGCGCCGGACAGCTGCCGCCCAACATTGAGGTGCAAGAGTTTTTCATGAAAACCGGGGATTACCTGGGCAACGCAGCGGCCCAGATGAAATACATCTCCACCAATTACACCTATGCCGCACGTGACATGGCGGTGCAGGGCTTGAATGTGGTGGCGCAGGCCGTGGGCATCAAGGAAAGCGAGGCCGGGCTGCGCTTGAGTTTGTCCAGCAACCCGGACATCACCGAAGAAGTGATGGAGTGCGTGCGCGCCAGCGGACAGCCCGTGGTGGCCGTGGGTGTGGTCAATCGCAACATGCCGTTCATGCCGAATGGGGCTGAAGTTGGGCCCGAATTTTTTGATGTGGTGGTGACCGACCCCGAAGGCACACATGCTATTTTTGCGCCACCCAACGGCAAGGTCAGTGTCGCCGACTATGCCATTGGTTTGCATGCCTCCAGTCTGGTGACCGATGGCGGTACGCTGCAAATTGGCATTGGGTCATTGGGCGACGCGATTGGTCAGGCGCTGATTGTGCGGGACCGCCATGGGGCCGAATACCGGCACATTCTGGAATCCATTTGCCCTGCCGGGTTGGGCGGACGCGAACTGGGGCGGTTCGACACCGGCCTGTATGGCTGTTCGGAGATGTTCGTCAACGCTTTTTTGCGGCTGATCGAAGCCGGCATCATTCGCCGCGAGGTATTTGATGATGCCGTGTTGCAGCAACTGCTCAACAGCGGACGCATCAAAGATGCCAACGTGACCCACGAGATGCTGCAGGTACTGCTGGACGTGGGGCGCATCCGCTCACCGCTGGCTGAAGAAGACGTGTTGTTCCTGCAGCACTTTGGCATCCTGCGCCCTGACGTGCACTTGAGCGGTCATCACCTCACCTTGGAGGGACAACGTTGCGGCAATGACTTGCGTGAGGCGGACAACTTCGCTTGCGTCAGCAGCCACATGCTGGGCAGTCGCTTGACGCACGGGATTTTCATGACCGGCGGTTTTTTCATTGGCCCGCGTGATTTTTACCAACGCCTGCGCACCATGGTGCCGCAGGAGCTCGACAAAATCGACATGACGCGCATTGACTTCATCAACCAGCTCTATGGCAACGATGCCCTGAAACGGGCGCAACGGCGCAAGGCACGGTTCATGAACACCACCATGGTCATGACCTTGCTGGGCGCAGCCGCCAGTGATGCGCTGGAGTCAGGCCAGGTGGTCAGTGGCGTGGGGGGGCAATATAACTTTGTCGCCATGTCACATGCCCTGGCCGATGCGCGGCTGATCATGATGCTGCGCGCAACGCATGACAACAAAGACGGGTTGAAGAGCAGCATTGTCTGGAACTACGGTCATGTGACCATTCCACGGCATTTGCGCGATGTGGTGATCACCGAATACGGCGTAGCCGAGCTCCGCGGCCAGTCCGACAGTGAGGTGGTCAAACGCCTGATTGCAGTGGCTGATTCACGCTTTCAGGACGAACTGGTCAAGCAAGCCAAGGCGCACGGCAAACTTGAAGCCAGCTACGACGTGCCGGACTGTTACCGTCACAATTTGCCTGACGTATTGGCGGCCAAACTCAAGCCCTGGGTCCAGGCTGGTTTGCTGCCCGATTTTCCGTTTGGCACCGACCTGACGGAAGATGAATTGCACATGGTACGTGCCATGAAAAAAATGAAACACGCCAGTTACCACCCTGCCGAACTGTTGGGCATGGCCGTCAAGAGCCTGTGGCAAGACCAGCAGGCCCCACCGGCCTATCTGGAACGCCTGGGGTTGAGCAACCCACAAGGGTTCAAGAACAAGCTGATGCAGCGCTTGTTTGCTGCCAACCTCTGACCCACCTCGTCGCACGCGCTGGCTATTTGATGCAGACTGACCGAACCATCTTCAGGTCGGTCAAGCCCATCATGACTTTTTCCATGCCGTCCATCTTGAGGGTGCGCATGCCACCCTCGACCGCAGCAGCAAAAATCTCGGCTACGCGGGCACGTTCCTGGATGAGTTTTTTGATGCCCTCATCGGCAATCAGCAACTCGTGCAGGCCGACTCGGCCTTTGTAGCCCGTTTGGTTGCATTGGTCGCACCCTTTGTGGCGGTAAAACTTGATCTGGCCGCTTTCACCGTAGGTTTGCTTCCAGCTGGTCATGAGCTTGTTCATCTCACCGGCATAGTCTGCCGTCCAAGGAACCGAGTGGCGCAGTTCCTCTGCGTACTCGGTGGCAAACAGGTGAAGCTCTTCAACGTCCGGTGTATAGGCTTCTTTGCAGCCACATAGTTTTTTCGCCAGGCGTTGCGCCAGGATGCCTAACAGGGCATCGGCAAAGTTAAACGGATCCATACCCATGTCCAGCAACCGGGTGATCGATTCAGGCGCTGAATTGGTGTGCAGGGTAGAAAACACCAGGTGACCGGTGAGTGATGCCTCTACCCCCATGGCCACGGTCTCATGGTCACGCGACTCGCCTACCATGATGATGTCGG
>JBGSRY010000304.1:0-2059 GCA_041737325.1 Rhodoferax sp.
ATCTTGGCGGCTGTGCTGGCTGCGGCGGCTGGCGCATCGCTGAGCTGGATGTACGCCAGCCCGGTCACGCCCTGAAAACCCAGGCTGGCCACGGTGTGGGCGCTGAGGGGGGTGGTGTCTTCCACGGCGATGCGCACCAGCACCTGGCCGGGGGTCTGCGCGTCCAGCTCAATGCTGCTCACCTTGCCCACGGGCACGCCCAGCAGGCGCACGCTGGCTTGCGGCTGCAGGCCGCTGACGTTGACCGCGCCGACCAGCTCATAGACCTGCAGCGCGCGGCCGTCACGCGTGAGCCAGACCGCCAGGCTGATCAGCATGGCACTCAACAGCAGCACAAAGCTGCCAGCGGCCAGGGCATGGGATTTGTTTTCCATAAGGTGTGCTTTTAACCTGCTTTGGGGCGGTCTTGCAACAGGGCACGGGCGCGTTGGCCCCGTTCACCCCAAAAATAGTCACGGATGAACGGGTGCGGCTCGGTCATCACCTGCGCCACCGTGCCCTGGGCCACGATGTGCTTGTCGGCCACCACGGCGATGCGGGTGGACAGCTGCAGCAGGGTGTCCAGGTCATGGGTGACCATCACCACCGTCAGGCCAAGTTCCTGGTGCAGGGATTGAAGCAAGGCACAAAACGCATCGGCGCTGCCGGGGTCCAGACCGGCAGTGGGTTCGTCCAGCAGCAGGGGCGGGTCCATCACCAACGCGCGTGCCAACGCGGCCCGTTTCACCATGCCGCCAGACAAGTCGGCCGGCATCTTGTGCGCCGCACTGGCATCGAGCCCGACCATGCGCAGTTTGACCAGGGCGACATCACGCACCAGGTCGGGTGGCAGGTGCTGGAGTTCGCGCAGGGGAAACGCAATGTTGTCGAGCACACTGAAAGCCGAGAACAGTGCGCCGTGCTGAAACAGCATGCCAACCCGGCTGGCAGCACCCACACGCCCCATGTGCGAGGCATCTTCGCCCAATACCGTGACGCGCCCACGTGCCGGTGTTTCCAGCCCCAGAATCTGGCGCAGCAACACGGTTTTGCCACTGCCAGAGCCGCCCACCACCGACAGCAATTCACCGGCTTCAATGCGCAGGCTCAAGTCCTGGTGGATGACCGCATCAACCCCATCGGCGTGAAACACCGACCAGAGCTGGTCAATGGCAACCACCGGCTGGCTCATAGGCCCACATTTTTGAACACCACCGCACACAGCGCATCCACCAGCAGCACCACGGTGATGCTGGTGACCACCGACGCGGTGGTGCCCCGGCCCAGGCTCTGGGTGTTGGGTTTGACGCGCAAGCCATAGTGGCAACCCACCAGCGCAATCAAGACCCCAAACACCACCGATTTACCTGCCGCCAACCACAGGTTGCCAATCTCCACGGCGCGCGGCAAGGCGGTAAAAAAGTACGCCGGCGTGACCCCCAGCACCGCATCGGCCGCCAGCATGCCACCCAGCAACGCCGCCAGTGTGGTCCAGACGCTGATCAAGGGCATGGCCACGGCCAGTGCCAGGGCACGCGGCAGCACCAGGCGGTAGCCTTGGGCAATGCCCATGACGCGCATGGCATCGAGCTCTTCGGTGACGCGCATCACGCCAATTTGGGCCGTGATGGCCGAGCCCGAGCGCCCGGCAATCAAAATCGCCGCCAGCACCGGGCCGAGTTCGCGGATCAGGCCAATGCCCAGGATGTTGACAATGAACGTGTCCGCGCCAAACTGGCGCAACTGGCGTGACATCAGGTAGGCCAGCACAATGCCAATCATGAAACCCACCAGCGCCGTCACCGGCAACGCCGTGGCACCAATGCGGTACAGGTGGCCAGACACGTCACGCCAGGGGCCGCGTTGGGGCGCACGCACCAGCGTCACCGCATCCAGCAGCAGCTGGCCCAGCAGCCGCAGCCCATCCACCACCTGCTCCCACAGCTGCCAAAGACGTTGGCCCAGCCGCAAAAACCATTGCCAAGCCGACGTGCCAGGCCGCTGTAACGCGCCGCTGCTGAACCGTGCCACCCGCTCCAGCATGGCGCGCTGCCCGGCGGTGGTTTGCAGGTGGGGCGGC
>JBGSRY010000316.1:0-1676 GCA_041737325.1 Rhodoferax sp.
TGGGCATGACCCTGCTGCGCACTTCTGACAACCCCGAGTACCAGTACACGCTGGCCTTCTTGGGCTACGACGGCGGTAACCCGGGCCAGGCCGAGATTGAGCTCACCTACAACTACGGTGTCGATGACTACGAGATTGGCACGGCCTACGGTCACATCGCCTTGGCGGTACCCGATGCCAAAGCTGCCTGCGATCGCATTCGTACTGCCGGTGGAAACGTCACGCGTGAGGCCGGTGCTGTCAAAGGGGGCAGCACGGTGATTGCGTTTGTCACCGACCCCGACGGCTACAAGATTGAACTGATCCAGCGCAGTGAATCAACGCGCTCATGAATCTCATGCAACCCTTGCTTCAACGCGCCCAATACTGGTACTTGAGTATTGCCCTCATCTGCCTTTTGGCGGCTTGCGCCTCTGTGCCATCCTCTATCCAAAGTTTGAATTGGCACGACCTATGGGGTGGCCGCAGCCAACAAGCAGCCTATCGAGATTGGGAAATGTGCACAAGACTTGTTGAGCAGCGTCGCGGCTTGCTGGCCTCTTGCATGGCAGGTCGAGGTTGGGGCGAAGTTGAAAGCTTCGTGATCACGCCCTAATGCCTGGCCTAAGCCGAACAAATTACCTCATTTGCGCAAATGGCGCGTCTCCGATGCCAATCGTGTCACACGCCCCCAGTCGCCTTCTTCAGCGCTGTGCACGGGCACCAGCCAGCTGCCACCGACGCAGACCACGTTGGGCAGCGCCAGAAAGTCGGGCGCATTTTGCAGCGTGATGCCGCCCGTGGGACAAAACTTGATGTCAAAAAACGGTCCAGACCAGGCCTTGAGCATGGCCATGCCACCGGCTTGCACCGCTGGGAAAAACTTCAACTCGGTGAACCCGTCTTCACAGGCCGCCATGATCTCACCGCCGGTGGCCACGCCGGGCAGCAACGCCAAACCGGCATCACGGCAGGCCTGCCCCACGGCGCTGGTGTAGCCCGGGCTGACGGCAAAGCGGGCCCCCGCTTGTGCAGCCGCCTGCGCATCAGCTTTGCTGCGCACCGTACCAGCCCCCACCACCGCGTCGGGTACATCGCGTGCAATCGCCTCAATGCAAGCCAGTGCCTGCGGCGTGCGCAGGGTCACTTCCAGCATGCGAATGCCGCCCGCCAGCAGCGCGCGCGCCATCGGCACGGCGTGCGCCACGTCGTTCAAAACAATCACCGGAATCACCGGGGCATCTTGCATCACTTGCAAAGCGGTCAGGGAGGCTTGTGGGTTCATGGTGTCTTTCAGAAAATAGAGGAGGCGTTTGATGGGGGGCTCAAAGCCAGGTGCAAGCACCCGCTTCGGCGCACAAGGCATTGCGGCGCATGTTGGCAAAGAGCTCGCGCCCCATGCCGACCCCATTGGCCTGGCGCAAGGCTTCAGGCATTGCCAGGGGTTCACGAATTACCCATTCAAATTCAGACACCAACACCTGCAACGTACCGGTGTTGGCATCGAGACGGATCACGTCGCCGTCACGCACTTTGGCCAGTGCGCCGCCAGCTGCGGCTTCGGGCGACACATGAATCGCTGCGGGCACTTTGCCCGACGCGCCGCTCATGCGGCCATCGGTGACCAGCGCCACACGGTAGCCCTTGCCCTGGAGCACGGCCAGCGGCGGCGTGAGCTTGTGCAGCTCGGGCATGCC
>JBGSRY010000326.1:0-5965 GCA_041737325.1 Rhodoferax sp.
GTGCGCCCACAACCTGGACAAGCAGTCACACTTGGAACGAAAGAACGAAGTTCTAGCGCCTGCAAAATTTCAGAAGCAACGACTACTTCTTGCGTCCGTGCTTCGCCAGGCTGCGGTGTCAGAGAAACACGGATGGTGTCACCAATACCTTCTTGCAACAAAATCGACAGGGCTGTAGCCGATGCAACCGTACCTTTGGTTCCCATGCCCGCTTCCGTAAGCCCCAAATGCAGTGCGTATGGGCATCGTTTGGACAGTTCACGATAGACGGAAATCAAATCTTGAACCCCACTGACCTTGCAGGACAACATGATCTGCTGGGCGGCCATGCCCAAGCTAACTGCCTGCGTCGCAGAGTCAATGGCGGATGAAATCAAAGCCTCGTACATGACCGATTTGGCCACCCAGGGCGCGTGGCGGCGGCTGTTCTCGTCCATCAAACGGGCCAGCAACTCTTGGTCAAGACTGCCCCAGTTGACACCGATGCGCACGGCTTTGTTCCAGCGTACGGCGGCTTCAATCATGACCGCAAATTGCCGGTCGTGTTTGTCACCCTTGCCAACGTTACCGGGGTTGATCCGGTATTTGGACAAGGCTTGGGCGCACTCTGGGTAATCGGTCAAGAGTCGATGACCGTTGTAGTGAAAATCACCAATCAGGGGCACATCGATACCCATGCGATCCAACTGATCTCGAATCGGAGCCACTGCCTGCGCAGCCTCAGGTGTATTCACGGTGATACGCACCAATTCAGACCCAGCCAAGGCCAATTCTTTGATCTGAATTGCCGTACCAATCACATCGGTGGTGTCTGTATTGGTCATGGACTGGACCCGCACTGGCGCGCCACCACCGACAGTCACCACGCGCTTCCCCCACGTTACCCGAGCCTGCAAGGACTGGCTAGGCAAAGCTGCAGCAGGAATTACTGGGAAAGTTGTATCCATCACTTCACCTCAAAGCGTGCAACATGATCTTTGGCCAAATCGACCGTGTCAAAAGGCGAGCCTCGTACCGTCACTGAAACCAAATCTGCACGCCCCAAAACCACCGACAGCGGCAGTGCACCGGTCACGGAAATCATCTCGTCTTTGACCAGAGTCTTGCGCACTTGCGTGATCCCCTTGGCATCTACCACTTCGACCCATGATGTTCCCAAGGCACGCAACGTGATCAGGTTATGGCCGGATAGGTCAACGGCCATCGGCGCAACTGATGCCGAAGTTATGGCTGTAGGTAAAACTTCTGGAGATGATGCTAGCGGGGCTGGCGCATCTGCAACAACCGAAGGGGTACTATTTGTCGACCGATCTGTTTCCTGCACTGCTTGTACCAATCCTGTTGCATTGGAATTGGCTGCAACATTTTTCCCCTCAAGCTTGGCAGAAGATTGTGCATTTACCTGCAATTTTTCTTCAGAGCCAAGCACAAAAAAAGTTGAGCCTAACCACTCATCCGGCAAAAATGCAATCAACAAAATACCCATGATGACCGCAGTCACTGTGATGCCGAATGGTTTTCGTAACGACGCAGTCCATATACGTAACATGCCCCCGGGCGCATCATCAATGACCGTATTTAGACCTGACTCATTGGCCTTGATGTGAGGTTGCTCGGACTGCGGTAACGCCGCCAATACGGGGGCAGCATCCATTTTCAGCAGACGACAGACACTGGCTGCCAAAGCACGAACAAACACCATGTCTGGTAACAAGTCATATCGATCAGCCTCCAACGCTTCAAGCTTCTTGACGGGTACTTTCAAGGACACTGCCAGCATGGCAATATGCAAGCCTTGTGCTTCGCGTGCTGTGCGCAAAAGAAGACCTGCGCCCGTGCGCTCAACACGCTGTGCCGCATCGGCGGGCGCAACAACCATATCAAGTTCACTCATTGAATGCACCACGCCGATACGCAGTCGTTTCGGGCGACTGTGGAAATCTTTTTTCGAGCTGCGAAGCCAATTGGGCCAGATGTTCAGCATTGCCCAACTGTTTCTCAATTTTGATACCTAGCCACAAAGTTTCGGCATTCGCCAATTCACTGTTGTTGATGCGACGAATGTAAAACTGTGCCCTGACAAAATCTTTGTTCTGATACAACAAATTGGCCAAGTTGTAGCCTGTGACCGGGTTGCCAGCATCAAATTCGTAAGATTTCAGAAGGCTGGCCTCTGCTTCACCACGCTGCCCCGCACGAATTTGACAAAGCCCCTGTGCCATCAACGTTTTAGCTCGCCCTGGGTAAAGAGGATCAGTCAAGGCGCGCGTGAAATAACCGAACGATTGGGGGTAAAGAGATTGTTGACACTTCATCCAGCCCAGGTTATGCAACACACTGGCATCTCCGGGCTTCAACGTCAGGGCCTTGTTGAAGCTTTCTTCTGCAAAAGCAAAATCGTTCAGACGCATGTAGACCAAGCCACGCAAGCTGTAAGCGTCAGCAAACGTGGGATCGGCCAAGATCGCAAGCTTGATTTCATCGAGCGCAATATTCGTCTTGCTCTGCTCAAAATAGCCGGCGGCCAGCTCAATCCGGATACGTGCCCGCTTGCGATCGCTGGACTCATCTGAATCCGTCACGATTTCAGTTCGTCCAGAAGTGGCCCCTTGACTTTGGTTTGAAGGCTGAGCGGCACAGCCAGAAATCGACCACATGACACCCAATAACAGCCAAGCAAACCAATGCTCAAGAGGTATAAAAAAAGCGGATCGATGACTGCTATTCATGCTTCAAACTCCTGACGTATTCACGGCTGACACTGGAAGAGGCTGAATGGGAATGGATCTTTGCTTTGCGATGCGAGTCGCCACACGTGTGCGGTCTTTTACATCGCCGGCCAACTGACCGCACGCCGCATCAATGTCATCACCCCGGGTTTTGCGTACTGTGGTGGTGATGCCCGCATCATTCAGGATTCGGGCAAAAACTTGGACTCGTTCAGGCTTTGAGCACAACAAGCCGGATGCTGGAAATGGATTGAACGGTATCAAATTAAATTTGCACCAAGCCCCCGGATGCGCTTTAACACGTTCAACCAACTGCCGTGCGCACTGTTCCGAGTCGTTCACGCCATCAAGCATGCAGTACTCAAACGTAATAAAGTCGCGCGGCGCAAAAGCCAGGTAACGATGGCATGCTGCCATCAACTGCGCCAATGGATACTTTAAATTCAGAGGCACCAGGGTATCGCGCAAGGCATCATGCGGTGCGTGCAAGGACACTGCCAGCGCCACAGGACAGTCTTGCGACAGTCTATCGATCATGGGCACGATGCCAGAAGTGGACACCGTGACCCTGCGCCGCGACAAACCATAGCCATGGTCATCCAGCATCACGCGTAAAGCCGGAATCAATGCAGCGTAGTTTTGCAAGGGTTCGCCCATGCCCATCATCACCACATTGGAAATGACGCGCTCTTCACGCTGCAAATGATGTCGCAAAAAATGTTCTGCAAACCAAAGCTGTGCAACGATTTCGCCAGTGGTCAGGTTGCGGCTGAAACCTTGATGACCGGTTGAACAAAAGCGGCAACCTACCGCACATCCAGCTTGCGACGAAATGCACAACGTGCCACGGTCTTCTTCTGGAATAAAAACGGTTTCAACCGCATTGCCATCACCCACATCAAAAAGCCACTTGATCGTGCCATCGGCTGATACGTGTTGTGAAACCACGGGCATTGGTCGAACAACAGCCTGGGTGCGCAGTTTTTCGCGCAAAGACTTGGCCAGGTCAGTCATCGCGTCAAACTGATCCTCACCCCTTTGATGAATCCAGCGAAACAGCTGTACAGCGCGAAAGCGTTTTTCTCCCAGCTGGTCGCAAAAAACGGCCAAACCGTCAAGATCGAAATCAAGCAGATTGACCGTCATAACGCTGCTTAGCGCGAATACACGTTCATGCCGGGGAAGAAAAATGCAATTTCCACGGCAGCAGTTTCAGGGGCATCAGAACCATGCACGGCATTGGCATCAATGCTGTCAGCAAAATCCGCCCGAATGGTACCTGGTGCTGCTTTTTTGGGATCGGTCGCCCCCATCAAGTCACGATTTTTCAGAATGGCTCCAGGGCCTTCAAGTGCCTGAATCATCACCGGTCCAGAGATCATGAAATCAACCAAATCCTTGAAGAATGGACGGGCCTTGTGGACAGCGTAAAAAGCTTCGGCTTCACCGCGTGACAAATGGGCCATTTTGGCGGCAATAATTTTCAGACCCGCAGCTTCAAAACGGGCATAAATTTGTCCAATGACATTTTTTGCCACGGCATCAGGTTTGATGATGGAGAGAGTGCGCTCGATAGACATGTGTTTTCCTTAGCAATAAATAAATTTTTCAACCGGTGGGTCAAAGCCTTCAATTTTAACCGACGCAGCTCTCCCACACGGCATTCATTTCATCAGCCTCCTGCAGACTACTACAAGCTCAGCTTGAGCGACGAGAACGCCCCATCGGTCGTCCGCCTTTTGAACCTGAGCCCCCTCCGCGTTTTTTGCCAATTTCTTCACGTTGACGTGAAAAACTGTCGGCCCCAATGTAGCCAAATGCAGTTTTCATGGGATCGGGCTGCCCGCCAGTGGTTGCCCCGCCTCTGGCCTGACGATCTTGCCTGCCAGCGGTGGGGTCTGGAATAGCGCGAGCATTGGCGGGGCGCGCTCCTGCACCACGCACCGGTCTATTGCGACCGCGCAAAGATGCAGCCGGCCCGCGCGGCCTTGGTGCTGTGGCGGCATCCATGCCAGAACCCCGTTCGCTCGACTCAGCCGTTGCAGTTGAGCGACCATGGGCTGCGCGTGTCAGCAAACCAATATCAGCATCATCCAGCTCGACCCAGGCCCCACGCTTCAATCCACGCGGCAACAGCATCGAGCCATATCGAATGCGGATTAAACGACTCACGGCGTGCCCCACGCTCTCCAGCATACGTCGCACTTCACGGTTGCGCCCTTCTGAGATGGTGACCCGGTACCAGCAATTTGCCCCTTCGCCGCCGCCCTCCTCAATCGCGCCAAATTGCGCCACACCATCGCCCAACTGCACCCCTGCCAACAGACGTTGTTTTTCCTCTGGATTCAAACTGCCCAAAACCCGCACGGCATATTCACGTTCAAGTCCAAATCGGGGATGCATCAGGTTGTTGGCCAGCTCACCGGAACTGGTAAACAACAACAGCCCTTCAGTATTCAAATCAAGCCGCCCCACCGATTGCCACTTGCCTTGAAACAGCTTGGGCAATTTGCGAAAAACCGTGGGACGATTTTGTGGGTCATCATGCGTAACGACCTCACCAGCAGGCTTGTGGTAAGCAATGACTCGAGGCGGTGGCGGTGCCACCCGAAATCGAATCGGTTTGCCATTGACCTTGACATGGTCACCAAATTGCACCCGTTGCCCAATGTGTGCCGGCTCATTGTTGACCGTGATGCGCCCTTCCATGATGAGCTGCTCCATCTCCAGGCGTGAACCCATGCCGGCTTGTGCCAGCACCTTGTGCAATTTGGGAGACTCTGGTTGTGGCAATAACACCCGCTTCACTGGGGTGGTAGCCTCCACCGATTCTTGTGCATCAAACTGTCCTGAGATCACATCTTCAAAACTGATTACGCTGACAGCAGGCCCTGTTGCAAAGGAAGTAGGCCCTGTATCGTCACTGAGTGTTGTCATGTTGGTTCCCCATTGAGGGACGCTGGTTGGTTGTCAATGGTCAAAGAAATATCCTCAGTCCAATTCAATTCAGGCGTAGCCATGTCGAATTGAAGGGGTTCGACGGGTGTCGCTGCATCGCTGGCTGCATCCTCCTGCGCAGGGGCATCATCATTCATCAGCGCCGTAAAAATTTCTGTGGCTGCAGTGGGTGACTCCAATAACGGCAACTGATCCAGCGAGTTCAGCCCTAAATCGTCCAAAAACTGCCGGGTTGTGGCAAACAATGCCGGCCGCCCCACCGTGTCGCGGTGGCCAAT
>JBGSRY010000349.1:0-2310 GCA_041737325.1 Rhodoferax sp.
TGGTGAACGAAGGTTCTGCATCCGCCAGTGAAATTGTGGCCGGAGCCCTGCAAGACCACAAGCGTGCCAAACTGTTGGGCAACCAGACTTTTGGCAAAGGCTCGGTGCAAACCGCAGTGTGTCTGGACCCGGCTTTCCGCATGGACAACTGCCCCACGGCCGCACTCAAGCTCACCACCAGTCGCTATTACACGCCCAGCGGAAAGTCGATTCAAGCCAAAGGCATTGTGCCGGATGTGATGGTGGACGAAACCGCCGAAGGCAACCTGTTTGCTGCCCTGCGCACCCGTGAAGCTGACCTTGAAAAACACCTCAACAGCGGACAGGGAGCCGAGGTTAAAGATGTGGCACGTGAAAAAGCGCGCGAAGAGGCCCGCATCAAGCTCGAAGAAGAAATGAAAAAACCACCGTCTGAGCGCCGCTTGCCCGAATTCGGAACGGACAAGGATTTCCCCTTGATGCAAGCCCTGAACCAGCTCAAAGGCCAGCCCGTGGTGGTCAGCAAAACACTGGTGGAACGGCCCGAAGAGAAAAAAGAAAATTAACCGCCCAGCCATGACCGACGATGACCTGCTGCGCTATTCGCGCCACATCCTGCTCAACGAAATAGGGGTAGAAGGCCAGGAGCGCATTGCTGCGGCACATGCGCTGATCATCGGTGCGGGTGGTTTGGGCTCGCCAGTGGCGCTGTACCTGGGCTCGGCCGGTGTCGGACACATCACCGTGGTAGACCACGACCGCGTGGACATGACCAACCTGCAACGCCAGATTGCCCACACCATGGCACGGGTCGGTCAACCCAAGGTGAACTCAATCCAGGCCGCCATTGAAGCCATCAACCCCCACGTGCACGTCACCCCGGTGCCAGAGCGTGCCGATGCGCAGTTGCTTAATGAACTGGTGGCCCAGGCCGATGTGGTGCTGGACTGCTGTGACAACTTTGCCACCCGCCACGCCATCAACGCCGCCTGCGTGGCGCATCAAAAACCACTGGTGTCAGGTGCCGCGATCCGCTTTGATGGCCAGGTCACGGTGTATGACCCGCGTGCGGCTGGTTCGCCCTGCTATGCCTGTGTGTTCCCGCCGGAATCCACGTTTGAAGAAACCCGTTGCGCCACCATGGGTGTGTTTGCACCTCTGGTGGGCATCATCGGCACGCTGCAAGCTGCCGAAGCGCTGAAACTGCTCAGCGGCGCTGGCGAGCCCCTGACAGGCCGTTTGCTGATGCTCGATGGTCGTGCCATGGAATTCACCGAGGTGCGGTTGGCTCGCAACGCCAGCTGCCCGGTGTGCGGCACGGTTACCTGAGCGGCTACGGCACTTGTCGGGCCGGGTAACAGCTGCCAAAGTGCTTGCGAAAATCACCTGGCCACTCGGCTGCCGGGTCACCAAACAAACCAAGCTGTGCGCCCCTGGCCTGCGCTTCCTCTTTGGCATAGGGCCCCAAGCGACGGTGCCAGCGGCTTGACCAAGCTTGTCCCGACTGCACCATGAGCGCGCCAAGGTCTTGCTCCTGGACACGGATACGAGCCAGGCCGCGGCCATAGCTGTCTTGAAAGTTGACCTGGATGTGCAAGCGCTGGTGCGCCACCAGTTGCTGCAGCGCAGTGCGCGAGGCAACTCCACCGTTTTGACAAATTTCAGGTGCATCCAGACCCAACAAACGCAACTTTCGGCGCGCGTGGCCACCAAGCGGAGCGACCCAGAGTGTGTCGCCGTCAGAAACGTAGGTGGCCTCAGCCCAATACACCTCCGCCTGCAACGCCCACGGCAACCCACAACACAGCAACAAAACCCAGCGCCTCATGACATACCCTTCGCGTTGATTGAGCCCTTGATCACCGACTGCATTGCCTGCTATTTCGGGTCTTCTGAACCAAAATGGACCTGTTAGACTTTAATTCATACACCTCAGACACAGCCTGTGACTTCTCATCCTGACGCAACCACCATTGAACTGAATCAGCTCCGGCTTGCTGATGCCTTGGCCTTGTTGGGCCACGGCCCTTCGGCCCTGCCCGAAGTGACCTCTGATGCACAAAGCTACCTGCAGGAAGTGATTGACAAGCTGTGTGAATTGTCATTAAAAGATCCCCTGACCGGCCTGTCCAATCGGCGCTATTTTCAAAACATACTCGCACGTGAAATCGATGTTGTGGCACGGTCGGGCGAGCCCGCGTTGCTGTTGATGCTGGACATTGATCACTTCAAAAACGTCAATGACACCTACGGCCATCCGGCCGGGGATGCGGTGTTGCAGCGAGTTGCCCAAACCCTGTCCAAGTGTGTGCGCCCGATGGATACCGTGGC
>JBGSRY010000383.1:0-4853 GCA_041737325.1 Rhodoferax sp.
GGCGCTCGATGTGCCGGACTGGCGGGATGCCAGGTTTTCACACCCGCGCGCCACGCCTGAAAAGGCATTTTGTGATTGGTTGTATCTGGCTGCATCGCACCGCAGCACCATCAGCACGCCGCCGCTCGATCTCGAATTGGCAAGGCTGCAGTCTGATCGTCTGGATCGGGTGGCCAGTGCCATGAACATTGAGACTCTTTTGGCGGCCTGGCTGACGGCCAAGGAACGCTACGACCAGGACCCCGAGATCGCCGGAAACGAATCAGGCGCGATGAAAAATTAATTGGGGTCAGATTCCAATTAAATTTGGGTGGTGCGCGGGGCGGGACTCGAACCCGCACACTGTTGCCAGCGTCAGGACCTAAACCTGGTGCGTCTACCAATTTCGCCACCCGCGCAAACTAAACGGGGCGGTCATCACAACCACCCCCTGAAATAGGTCAACTGGCGATTTTAACCCGGGCAAGCCGGTGTTCTTCCCTGCCACAACCTGCCCCTTCTTTAAGAAGAAGTTAAGAATGAATTTTTAGACTGCGTGCAGCCCATCCACTGCGAGATTTTTTCGGATTCCCACCATGCCTCACGCCCAGCGCCATGTTTTCCCTGCCAACCCGCCCACAGTCAATGTGCTCCACATTCCACCCGAATCGCACCGCAGACCAGAGGCCGAGGCCTTCATCCAGCGCATCTTTGCAGACCATTACAACGCCCGCGTGACCACCTTTGCCCCCAACCTGGTCGCACTGGAACAACGCGGCAGCATCGTTGCCGCCGCAGGTTGGCGCAGTGCCCAGGCCACCCCACTTTTTTTGGAACGCTACCTGGACACGCCCATTGAACACGCCATGGCACACCTTGCGCCCAGCCCGATCGAACGCCGTCACATCGCTGAAGTGGGCCACCTGGCGGCGCAAAAACCAGGCAGCAGCATTTACCTGTTTCGCGCCTTGGCCAGTCACTTGCACGCGCATGGCTTTGAATGGGTGGCCTCCACCGCCACCCAGGAACTGGTTGGCCTGTTTGCCAGGTTGGGCTTGCCGCCCTTGGCGCTGGCGGCAGCCAATCCAGAACGGTTGCATGAACAAGCCAGCAGCTGGGGCAGCTATTACGACACCCAACCGATTGTGGCCGTCGGCAAAATCAAAGCCGCCTTGCAACGCATGGGCACATCGGCATGAAGGCGGCACGGCTATGGGCAGCGCTGGCAGCGCGCGCCAGCCAGCCCGCGCTGTCAGACCCCAACCAAACCCTCAATGGGCAAGAAGTACTGGCAGCCGTTGGCAACATGACCCAACGGCTGGCGCGTTGTCGGGTGATCGCCGTTCTGGCGGACAACAGCATCGACTGGGTTGTGTCTGATCTGGCTGCGTTGATGCTCGGTGTGGTGCACTTGCCCGTGCCTACTTTTTTTAGTGCCGCACAAATTGTCAACGCCCTGACACAAAGCGATGCCGACGCGGTGCTGACCGACCAACCCGAACGTATCACCGCGCTGGGCTTGGGCTTTGAATACCACACCACCTGTGGTGCGCTCAGCTTGATGTGCCGCCCGGTTGAAGGCACGGTGACCCTGCCTGCAGGCTGCGCCAAAATTTCTTTCACCTCGGGCAGCACTGGCACACCCAAAGGGGTCTGTCTGAGCGCCACCGGCCTGATGGCCACCGCCAAAACCTTGCAAAGCACGTTGTCACCGCTGGGCCTGACCCAACACCTGGCGGTGCTGCCCCTGAGCTTGCTGCTGGAAAACACAGCCGGCATTTACGCGGCGCTGCTCAATGGTGCGCACGTGCAGGTACCCAGCCTGGCCAGCCTGGGATGGCGTGGCATGGCCGGGTTTGACCCGGCTGCGTTGCAGCAATGCACCATGGCCAGCCAGCCCCACAGCCTGATCTTGGTACCCGAACTGCTCAAGGCCTGGCTGCTGTTTCTGCAAGCTAGCGGACAACGCGCGCCTGCCAGCCTGCGCTTTGTGGCCGTGGGCGGGGCACACGTCGACCCGGCGTTGATCGCACAAGCGCGACAAGTCGGCATTCCGGCGTATGAAGGCTATGGCCTGACCGAATGCGGCTCCGTGGTCAGCCTGAACCTGCCCGGTGATGACGGCAACGGTGTCGGGCGCATACTGCCGCACGTGCAGCTGCGGCTGGTTCATGGCGAAGTGCACCTGCAAACCGCTGCCTTCCTGGGCTATACCGGCAACCCCGCCCAGTCCATCAGACAACCACACGACCTGGCCACGGGTGACCTGGGATGTCTGGATGTACAAGGGCATCTGCACCTGATGGGTCGCCGCAAAAACATGCTGATCACCAGTTTTGGGCGCAACATTTCACCTGAATGGGTCGAATCCGTGCTGCTGGCCCAAGCCGCGCTGCAACAAGCCGTGGTGCTGGGCGATGCCCGGCCATGGCTGCTGGCGCTGGTGGTTCCCCTGCCAGGGTCCACGCCAACGCAAATCGAGGCGGCCATGGCGCAAGCCAACGCCCAATTACCGGATTACGCCCGCATCAAACGCTGGCACAGTTGCCCGCCCATGACCCTGGCCAATGGCCTGACCACCGGCAACGGCCGCCCTGTGCGCACAGCCATCGCCCAGCACTTTGCGCCGGCCATTGCCGCCCTCTACAACACCGAAGAAGCCACCGCATGACGTTTTACCAACAACTCCAAACCGCCACCGAAGTGAACCGTGGCTACCTGCTGTCGGCCCCGCTGGTGACTGACTGCCTGCAAGGACGGGCGCAACGCCAAGACTACCTGGCCTTTCTCAGCCAGGCCTACCACCACGTGCGCCACACCACACCGCTGCTGATGACGCTGGGTGGGCGGCTACCCGACCGGCTGGCCTGGCTGCGCCCGGCAGTGGCCGAGTACATTGAGGAAGAAATAGGCCATGAAGAATGGATCCTGAACGACATCACGGCGGCCGGTGGCGATGCCGCTGCCGTGCGCGCCAGCCGAGCGGCTCTGCCGGCTGAAGTCATGGTGGCCTACGCCTATGACCTGATTGCACGTGGCAACCCGGCCGGTTTTTTTGGCATGGTGTTTGTGCTGGAGGGCACCAGCGTGGCCCTGGCGCTGCTGGCTGCCGACAACATCCAGCACGCACTGGCCCTGCCCAACGCAGCCTTCTCCTACTTGCGCTCACACGGCACGCTGGATCAAGAACACACCCAACACCTGGCCAGGTTGCTCGACCAAATGGAGCCCGCTGACCAGCAAGAGGTGCTGCGCTGCGCCAAAGTGTTCTACAAACTCTATGGTGATGTGTTTCATGGCCTGTCTGACCCCCAGGTGATGGCATGCAACTGAACACCGCCCGCGTGCTGCTCACCGGGGCCAGCGGTGGCTTGGGTCACGCATTGGCGCATCAACTGGTGCAACACGGTGCACAGGTCTTGCTGGGCGGACGCGATGCGGCCAAGCTGCAGGCACTGCAAACCCAGCTGGGCGGCGCTGCCAGCCTGTGCCTGGCCGACCTCACCCAAGCCGATGGTGTGGCGCGGCTGGTGCAAGCGGCGCAGGTTTTTCAGGTCAATACCTTGATCAACAACGCTGGCATCAGCGCCTTTGGCCTGTTGCAAGCGCAATCCTGGGACACCGTCGAACAAGTGCTGCAGACCAATCTGCTGGCCCCCATGCGCCTGACGCAGGCCCTGCTGCCTCATCTGCGCAGCCAGCCACAGGCCCACATTGTCAACGTCGGCTCGGCCTTTGGCAGCCTGCCGTTTGCTGGTTTTGCGGCCTATTCCAGCGCCAAAGCCGGGCTGCGCGGGTTTTCACAAAGCTTGCGCCGGGAGCTGGCCAACAGCCACATCCAGGTGTTGCACGTGGCCCCGCGCGCCATCCAGACCCCGCTCAACAGCCCGGCGGTGAACGCCCTCAACCGTGCCCTGGGCAACGCCAGTGACCGCCCTGAAGCGGTTGCCAGCCGTCTGCTTCAGGCCTTGGCACAAGACCGCAAAGAAGTCCACATTGGCTTCCCCGAGCGCCTGTTTGCCTGGCTCAACGGGTTTGCGCCCGGCCTGATCGACCGTGGTGTAGCCAGCCAACTGCGCACCATTGAACAGCATGCACAAACCCCTCAACCCTGATCGACAGCCATGAAAAAACACCCCCTTTACCTGCCGCTGCTGGCCCTGTGCCTGAGCGCCAGCCTGTGCTTTGCCGCCAATGACGAATCTCTGGTGCGACCGATTCAAGACCAATGGGCGCAAATCAAATACAAGCAGGATGCCAAGCAACAGGAAGCGGCCTACCACGCGCTGGCGGAACAAGCTGGCAAGCTGGCACAAAGCCACCCAACCCAAGCCGAACCGCTGATCTGGCAAGGCATTGCCGTGTCCAGTGAAGCGGGTGCCAAAGGTGGCCTGGGCGCACTGTCACTGGCCAAACACGCCAAACTGCTGTTTGAACAAGCCCTGCAGCTCGATGCAAGCGCACTGGAGGGCTCTGCCTACACCAGCCTGGCCACCCTGTACGCCAAAGTCCCTGGCTGGCCGCTGGGTTTTGGCGACAAAGCCAAAGCCGCCGAGTTGTTCAAAAAAGCCCTGGCGCTGAACCCGCAAGGCCTTGACAGCAACTTTTTGTATGCTGACTTTCTGGTTGACCAAGGCCAACATGCCGATGCCACCCGCCACCTGCAAGCCGCACTGCAAGCCGCCCCGCGCACTGGCCGTGACGTGGCCGATGCGGGGCGCAAGCTCGAAGCCAAAGCCTTGCTGAAGCAAATCAGCCCCTGATGTTTTATATATAAAAACAGCATTAAGCCCTTATAAAACAAGGGAAACATGCTATCAATTTAATAAAAGCGTCAATCCCATGAAGGCCGTCATTTGCTCTGCGGTGTGACC